>NZ_JBFRCU010000016.1:0-95694 GCF_052113205.1 Inquilinus sp. YAF38
GCGCGGGCCGCCGCGGCCGAGGCCGAGCCGGGTCAGCGCCCGCTCCGCATCCGGGCAGGCGCGCAGCAGGGTGCGCAGATCGTCGCGCAGCTTGCCGTCCTCGACCAGCGCCTGAACCGCGTCGAGCCGCTCAGCCACCGCCTCCGGATCGGTCAGCGGCGCCGCCAGGTGGCCCGCCAGCAACCGGGCGCCGGGGCCGGTGACGGTGCGGTCGATCGCGGCCAGCAGGCTGCCGCGGCGGTCGCCCGACAGGGTCCGGGTCAGCTCCAGGTTGCGGCGGGTGGCGACGTCGATCTCCATCACCGCGCCGCGCGGCAGGCGGCGCGGTGGCGACAGCCGCGGCAGCGCCTTCTGGGTCAGCTGGATGTAGTCGACCAGGGCGCCGGCGGCGGCGACCTCGGCCCGCTCGAAGCTGCCGAACGCGTCCAGCGTGCCGACCCGGAACAGGTCCTGCAGGCGGCGCCGGCCGTTCTCGCTGTCGAAGCGGGCGGAGGGCTGCGGCGTCAGCCGCATCTTCCAGTCGCCGAGCAGCTCGAACAGCTCCGGATTCTGCAGCACCCGCTCGGGCAGCAGGATCTCGCTCGGGTCGAACCGGGCCAGGACGGCACCCAGCCGGTCGGCCGAAGTCGGCTCGGTCACCAGCTCGCCCGAGGAGATGTCGACCGCGGCGATGGCCAGGGTGCCGGCGACATCGGCCAGCGCCACCAGGTGATTCGCCGCGCGGGGCTCCAGCAGGCCGTCCTCGGTCACCGTGCCGGGGGTGACGATGCGCACCACCTCACGCCGCACGAGAGTCTTGCCGGAGCGCTTGCGGGCGTCCTCCGGGCTTTCGGTCTGGTCGCACAGCGCGACGCGGAAGCCCTGCCGGATCAGCCGGGCCAGATAGGCCTCGTGGCTGTGGGCGGGGACGCCTGCCATCGGGATGTCTTCGCCCTGGTGCTGGCCGCGCTTGGTCAGGGCGATGTCGAGCGCCGCCGCGGCCTTGACCGCGTCGTCGAAGAACATCTCGTAGAAATCGCCCATGCGGAAGAACAGCAGGCAGTCCGGATGGGCCGCCTTGGCCTCCAGATACTGCGCCATCATCGGCGTGACGGCGGGATCGGTCGTCGCGGGGGTGCTGCTGTCGGGCAAGGCTGTCGACACGGGATTCGGGATCGGATCGGCGAGGGGCGGACCGTAGCACGCACGCGGCGATGTCGGAACGCGGTTGCGCCCATAGCTCCGAGAGTAAATCGGGTGGAGAGACTCACCGGGGCATCGTTGTACTTTTCTGTCATTGCCGGGCTTGACCCGGCAATCCAGAAGATGTCGACAGCCTCTGGATGCCCGGGTCAAGCCCGGGCATGATAATATGGGCTTATGTTCCTTTGTCCGACTAACCTATCCGGCATTCCAATCAACCCATCGGAAAAGGGGAAGTCGAGGCCGCCGGTCAGGCGGCCTCGACCCGGTGCAGGATGCGCTGCAGCACCAGCTCGTCGCCGAGGGTCTCGCCAGTCTCGACGAAACCTTCGGAGGCGTAGAGCCGGCGGGCGGCGGCGTTGCCCGGCACCACGCCCAACAGCACCCGCTCGCTGCGGGGCAGCCGGTCCATGATGGCGAGCGTCGCCCGCAGGGCGGAGCGGCCGAAGCCGCGGCCCTGATAGCGGACGTCGATCATCAGCCGGTAGATCCAGCGATGGCCGTCCTGCGGGTCCAGCGCATGCATGACGAAGCCGACCGGCCCGCCATGGAAGGCGTCGCAGATGCCGAGTGCCGCGCACCAGGGCGAGGCGTCGGCTTCGGCGATCGACTCCGCATTGGAAGCGACGAAGCCCGACTGGTCCGACGCGACCCGGAGCGAGCCGAACACGGCCCGGTCCTGCGCCGTGACCAGGGGGACAAGCCGCACCGCCGGCGCTGCCGGCTGGGGCGGCGCACGATATGCGTACATGATTGTAGTCCTATCCAGCGTCGAATGCCCCGCGGCCCGGGCGGCGACATGCGGTCGCGCCCGGCCGGAGGCCGATGGAAGGCGGTCGATCTATCGACGGGAAGCGGCGGAGCGGAGCCCGAAGGCCCCGCCCCGCGCCCGTATCAAGATCGTAGCCCGACGTCCCGTTTCAGATGCTCGCTCAGCGAGTCGGCATCGCGGGGTTTTCGGCGCGGCGTCACGAGGACGCGGCCCAGCTCCGCAAAGGCGACGACGACGAGCGACAACGACGGACGGAAGGCACGCTTCTCGTTCGAAACGAACATGATGGTCTCCATGAGATTTGGAGGTGGGAAAACCGTCCGGCCGACAAGGGTCGGGCCCATGCGGGTCGGACGGGGCGACTCCGCACGGCGGGATGCCGGGCGGAATGGGGTGGATGGTTGAAGGGACGATCGGATGCGGAGTCGTCGGAGGCGGCCCGTGAGGGGCGTCCGGCGTGTCGGCAGCGATCAGGTCAGCGCAGGGAAGGTGTCAGGTCGTGAGTCGACGAAGACTGATCGTGCAGACGTTCAGGCGGCCTTGCCGCGATAAGCGAGAACGATGGTCATTGCACGATCCTCCCTGGAATTTGGAGTAGGATCGAGAGATACGGGATCGCCGCTGCGCTCCGCAAGCGCCTTTTCAAGAGGCCGCGCGAAGATGGCACGGCGTTGCACGGAAGCCACAGTCGGAACCGCGGTCGGAAAGGCTTGACGGTCCCCGCCGCCGAAGGGTCCATTACTCGGCCCGCTTCCAAGCTGCGCCGCCGGACACCATGACCAATCCATCGCTCGACGACGACGCCCTCGCCTTCCATGCCCAGGGCCGCCCCGGCAAGCTGGAGATCAGCGCGACCAAGCCGCTGACCACCCAGCGCGACCTGTCTCTGGCCTATTCCCCGGGCGTCGCAGCGCCCTGCCTGCGCATCCATGCCGATCCGGCCACCGCCTACGACTACACGTCGAAGGGCAACATCGTCGCCGTGATCTCGAACGGCACCGCGGTGCTGGGCCTGGGCGACCTCGGCGCCCTGGCCAGCAAGCCGGTGATGGAGGGCAAGGCCGTCCTGTTCAAGCGATTCGCCGATGTCGACGGCATCGACCTCGAGGTCGACACCCGCGACGTCGACGAGTTCGTCAACTGCGTGCGCTTCCTGGGCCCGTCCTTCGGCGGCATCAACCTCGAGGACATCAAGGCGCCGGACTGCTTCATCATCGAGGCCCGGCTGCGCGAGCTGCTGGACATCCCGGTGTTCCATGACGACCAGCACGGCACCGCGATCATCGCCGCGGCCGGGCTGATCAACGCGCTGGAGCTGACCGGCCGCGTCATCGGCGAGACCCGCATGGTGCTGAACGGCGCCGGCGCCGCGGCGATCGCTTGCGTCGAGCTGTTCAAGTCGCTCGGCGTGCCGGCGCAGAACATCATCCTGTGCGACAGCAAGGGCGTGGTCTGGCAGGGCCGCACCGAGGGCATGAACCAGTGGAAGGCGGCCCATGCGGTCGACACGCCGCACCGGACCCTGGCCGACGCGGTCAAGGGCGCCGATGTGTTCATCGGCCTGTCGGTCAAGGGCGCGATGACGGCGGAGATGGTCAGGTCGATGGCCGACAAGCCGATCATCTTCGCCCTGGCCAACCCGGACCCGGAGATCGCGCCGGACCAGGTCAAGGCGGTGCGGTCGGACGCGATCATCGCCACCGGCCGGTCGGACTATCCGAACCAGGTCAACAACGTGCTGGGCTTTCCCTACATCTTCCGCGGCGCGCTGGACGTCCGCGCCAGCACCATCAACGAGGCGATGAAGCTGGCCGCCGCCCATGCCCTGGCAGCGCTGGCCCGCCAGGACGTGCCGGACGAGGTCGACAGCGCCTATTCCGGCCGCCGGCTGCGCTACGGCCCCGACTACATCATCCCGGTGCCGTTCGACCCGCGGCTGATCGAGGAGATCCCGCTGGCCGTCGCCCAGGCGGCGATGGAATCGGGCGTCGCCCGCAAGCCGATCGCCGATGTCGCCGCCTATCGCCAGAGCCTGCGCCGCCGGTTGGACCCGACCATCGACAAGCTGCAGTTGATCTTCGACAAGGTCGCATCGACCGAGACCCGGGTGGTCTTCGCCGAGGGCGAGGAGGAGCGGACGATCCGCGCCGCCATCGCCTTCCGCGCCGCCGGCTACGGCACGCCGATCCTGATCGGCCGCGAGGAGCGGGTGCGCGAGACCATGGCCCGGATCGGCCTGCCCGAGGCGACCGTGGCCGAGCTCGAGATCCACAACGCCCGGCTGTCGCAGCACAATGAGCGCTACATCGACTTCGTCTGGCGCCGGCTGCAGCGCCAGGGCCTGCTGCAGCGCGACGTAGCGCGCATGGTCAACCAGGGCCGCAACATCTTCGCCGCCTGCATGGTCGCGCATGGCGACGCCGACGCCATGGTCACCGGCCTGACCCGCAACTTCACCACCTGCTTCGAGGAGATCACCCGGGTGATCGACCCGGCGCCGCAGCATGTGCCCTTCGGCCTGTCGATGCTGACCGTGCGCGGCGGCACGGTGCTGATCGCCGACACCACGGTGCATGAGCGGCCGGACCCGGACCTGCTGGTCGACATCGCGCTGCAGGCCGCGGCCAAGGCCCGGTCGCTGGGCCACGAGCCGCGGCTGGCCTTCGTCTCCTCCTCCAATTTCGGCCAGCCGATGCGCGAGTTCACCCAGCGCATCCGCGACGCGGTGACGATCATGGACGCCCGGGCCAAGGCCGGCGGGGTCGATTTCGAATATGACGGCGAGATGACCGCCGAGGTGGCGCTGGACTATGCGCTGATGAAGCGGCTGTACCCGTTCGCCCGCCTGTCCGGCCCGGCCAACCTCCTGATCATGCCGGCGCTGAACGCGGCCAATATCGGCGCCAAGATGATCCAGAAGCTGGCCGGCGCCTCGCTGATCGGCCCGCTGCTGTGCGGGCTGCAGAAGCCGGCCCAGGTGGTGCAGATGGGCGCGACGGTGAACGAGATCGTCACCGCGGCGGCGCTGGCTGCCTACGACGCCTTGGCGCAGCGACGGTAATCGGCTTCGCTGCATCGCACAAAAAAGACGGGGCGATGCGCGGAGAGGGAATGGCTGGGCACTAGCGGTCGGGCGCGGTCCGCATTATGGTCCGCGCCCGGAACCCTACAGGACCACAGACCAGGGCCGACATGGACATCAGCAAGATCGCGGTCGGGGTGAACCCGCCCTTCGACGTCAACGTCATCATCGAGAACCCCATGGGCGGGGTGCCGGTGAAGTACGAGCTCGACAAGGAATCGGGCGCGATGTTCGTCGACCGCTTCCTGCACACCGCGATGGCCTATCCGGGCAATTACGGCTTCATCCCGCACACCCTGTCGGGCGACGGCGACCCGGTCGACGTCATCGTCGTCGGCCGCGAGCCGGTGATGCCCGGCGCCGTGCTGCGCGCCCGCCCGGTCGGCGTGCTGCTGATGGAGGACGAGGCCGGCCAGGACGAGAAGATCCTGGCGGTGCCGGTGTCGAAGCTGCACCCCTACTACAACAAGGTGCAGAGCTACGAGGACCTGCAGGAGATCCTGCGCGACCAGATCAGCCACTTCTTCGCCCACTACAAGGACCTGGAGAAGGGCAAGTGGGTCCGCATCATGGGCTGGGACGGCCCACAGCGGGCGGCGGAGATGATCGTCGAGGGCATTGAGCGGGCCAAGTCCGACAAAAAGAACGCCGCGGAGTAATCCGAAAGTCCTTCCGGATCCCTCGGACCTTCACCGATTGCCTCTCCCGCAAGCGGGAGAGGCTACGCATTCTTTATACCCGCGACCTCTCTCGATCATCATCACTGAACATCCCCGCTTGAGCCCACGCGCCTGGTCCGCCACCCTGGTGGTTTCCGGCGAGGGCCTGCGATGTCGGTGCGCAACCTGGACGCCCTGTTCCAACCGGCCTCGATCGCGCTGATCGCCGACGGGCCGGTCGGCGCCGTGCTGGCCCGCAACCTGTCCGCCGGCGGCTTCCACGGGCCGGTGATGCCGGTCACGCACGGCGCCCGGTCGGTCGGCAGCGCCTTCGCCTACCCCTCGATCGCGGCCCTGCCGATGGCGCCGGACCTGGCGGTGATCGCGGCACCGCCCGACGCGCTGCCCGGGCTGATCGCCGAGCTCGGCGGCCGCGGCACCCGAGCCGCCGCCATTGTCGGCACCGACCGGCCGGCGGCGGCCGAGGGCCCGGACGACGCCCGGCTGCGCCAAGCGATGCTGGACGCGGCGCGCCCCCATCTGCTGCGCATCCTCGGCCCCGACGGCTTCGGCCTGATGGCGCCGCATCACGGCGTCAATGCCAGCCTGGGCCATGTCGCGCCCAAGGACGGCGACCTCGCCTTCGTCAGCCAGTCCGGCGCGGTCGCCGCCGCGGTGCTGGATTGGGCCGCCCGGCGCGGCATCGGCTTCAGCCATGTCGTGTCGCTGGGCGGCATGGCCGATGTCGATTTCGGCGACATGCTGGACTGGCTGGCCGCCGATATCCGCACCCGCGCCGTGCTGCTGCACATCGAGACCATCAGCCACGCCCGCAAATTCATGTCTGCCGCCCGCCTCGCCGCCCGCACCCGGCCGGTGGTGGTGATTCGGCCCGGCCGCGGCACCCCTGGGGCCGGTGACGCCGACGGGCTGATCGGTCCGGACGCA
Source organism: Inquilinus sp. YAF38 (assembly GCF_052113205.1). NCBI lineage: Bacteria > Pseudomonadati > Pseudomonadota > Alphaproteobacteria > Rhodospirillales > Rhodospirillaceae > Inquilinus > Inquilinus sp. YAF38. The sequence goes on from NZ_JBFRCU010000016.1 coordinate 6,644, forward strand.
GTTTATGACGCCGCCTTCCGCCGCGCCGGCATGCTGCGGGTGTTCGACTTGGCCGAGCTGTTCGATGCGGTCGAGACCCTGGCCAGCGGCCTGAAGGTGGGCGGCGAAAGACTCGCGATCCTCACCAATGGCGCCGGACTCGGCCTGCTGGCGGCGGAAGCCCTGACCGAGTCCGGCGGGACCCTGGCTGTGCCGACGCTGGCGACTTTGACACGGTTGCGGGCGGCCGGCGCCGATGCATCCGGCCCGATCGACCTGGGCGACGCGGCGCCGGCCGACCGCTTTGCCCGGGCGCTGGAGGCGCTGCTGGCCGATCCCGGCCGTGACGCGGTGCTGGTGGTGAACGGCCCCAGCGCCATCGCCGACCCGGTCGAGGCGGCGCGGGCGCTAACCGGCGTGGTCGCCGCAGCGGCCAAGCGCGACGGCCGCCGCCCGCCGGTTCTGGCAAGCTGGCTCGGCGCCACCGCCGAGACCCGGCGGCTGTTCGCCGAGGCCCGCATCCCTGGCTACGACACGCCGGGCCAGGCGGCGCGCGCCTTCATGCATCTGGCCCGGCACCGGCGGAACCAGATGCTGCTGATGCAGACGCCGCCCGCCCTGCCGGAGGATTTCGAGCCGGACGCCGATGCCGCCCGGGCGGTGATCGCGGCGGCGCTCGCCAAGGGCCGGACCGAGCTGAGCCCAGCCGAGTCGCGGTCGGTGCTGGAGTCCTACCGCATTCCGCTGCTGCCCGAGAGCGCCGCCATTCCGCCCGAGGCGCATCCGCTGGTGCTGGGGATCGACGAGGACCCGGTGTTCGGCCCGGTTCTGCTGTTCGGCCAGGGCGGCGCCGCGGCCGAGTTGCTGCATGACGGCGTCGCCGCCCTGCCGCCGCTGAACGCGGTGCTGGCCCGCGACCTGATGATGCGCGCCCGGGTGTGGCGGCTGCTGCAGGGCTATCGCGGCCGGCCAGCGGCCGACCTGGATGCCGTGGCGCTGACCCTGGTCAAGCTGTCGCAGCTGGCCGCCGACCTGTCGGAGGTGGCGGCGCTGCGGATCAACCCGCTGCTGGCCGGCGCCGGGGGCGTGCTGGTGCCCGGCGCCGCGATCCGGGTGCAGCCGCCGCTGCCGCCGGGCACGCCGCGCTTCGCCATCCGGCCCTATCCGCAGCGGCTGGTGCAGCGGCTGGCGCTGCGCGACGGGCGCGAGATCACGCTGCGGCCGGTGCGGCCCGAGGACGAGCCGGCGATCCAGGAGATGCTGCAGCGGTCCAGCCCCGAGGATGTGCGGCTGCGCTTCTTCAGCGCCATGCGCAGCTTCAGCCACGAATTCGCCGCCCGGCTGACCCAGATCGACTACGACCGCGAGATGGCGCTGGTGGTGGAGGCCGAGGAGGACGGCCGCCGGGTGATCCTGGGCGCCGTGCGCATCATCGCCGACCCGGACGGCGAGACCGCGGAATACGGCATCATGGTGCGCTCCGACCTCAAGGGCCAGGGTCTCGGCCACCGGTTGATGACCGAGATCATCGACTATGCCCGCGGCCGCGGGCTGAAGCGGATCTTCGGCGAGGTGCTGCGGGAAAACACGACGATGCTGCGCATGGCCGGAGAGCTCGGATTCGCCCGCGCCGACGTGCCGGACGAGCCCGGCATCATTCATGTGACGATTTCGCTCGACCATTTGCCCGCTCTCAGTCAGCATTCCGCATAGGAAATCCGCGACCCAGGGGGATGGGTGTTTGTGTTTTTCCTCTTTGAATGAACGACTTGTCCGTATACGTTGAGGGCCTGCGTTAATTTGCGACCCGCGGCGATGCCGCCGGGCTTTTGCGTTTGGGGGAGCATGGAGGGGAAGATGCCAGGGACATTCCGCTGGACCAGGACGGTTGCGGCCACGGCCTTGCTCGCGGGGCTGCTTGCCGCCTGCGCCGAGGCTCCGAAGCCGAAACCCGCCGTGGTCGCCAGCGGCCCCTGGGGCGCCGAGATCCACGACGCTTCGCGCCGCTTCGACATCCCCGAGGAATGGATCCGCGCGGTGATGCATGTGGAGAGCGGCGGCCAGACCCATTGGAAGGGTGGCCAGCCGATCACCAGCACGGCCGGCGCGATGGGGCTGATGCAGGTGATGCCCGGCACCTATGACGAGCTGCGCTACGTCCACGGCCTGGGCCCCGACGCCTATGAGCCGCGCGACAACATCCTGGCCGGCGCCGCCTATATCCGCGAGATGTACGACCTGTACGGCTATCCCGGCTTCCTCGGCGCCTACAATGCCGGGCCGGAGCGGTACCGCCAGTATGTCGAGGAAGGCCGGCCGCTGCCGCGCGAGACCGAGCGCTACATGGATATCATCGCGCCGCAGATCGCCGGCATCATGCCGGGCAAGGGCGGCACCGACCGGATGACCCAGTACGCCGCCGCCCAGATCCAGCAGAAGGTGCCGGCGCCGATCCGCATGGCGCCGATCCCCGACGGGTCGTCCAGCCGCAACACCACCGTGGTGGCGGCGATGAAGCCGATCCCGGACGGGTCGTCGATGCGGAACACGACGGTGGTCGCGGCGATGCAGCCGATTCCCGATGGCTCGTCGACTCGCGGCACCACCGTGGTCGCCGCGATGCAGCCGATCCCGGACGGGTCGAGCACCGTGGTCGCTTCGACGCTGCCGCCGGTCCGCGTGATACAGCAGCCCGGCGTGGTGCGGATGCAGCCGATCCCGGATGCCGGCATCCGGGTCGCCGCGGCCGCCCCGGTCGCGCGCCAGGTCGCCCCGGCCCCGGTGCGGATGGCCCCGATCCCCGACGGCAGCACCCAGGTCGCCGCCGCAGCTCCGGTCGTCCGTCCGGCACCGGTGCGCATGGCGCCGATCCCGGATGCGCCGGCACAGGTGGCGGCCGCCGTACGGGCCCCGGCTCCCGCCGCCCGGGTCGCGGTGGCGCCGACCCGGATGGCGCCGATCCCCGACGCCCCGCCGGTCCGTGTCGCAGCCGCGGCCAAGCCCGCGCGCGCGCCGGCGCTGCAGCAGGTCGCCGACGCCGGCGAGACGCCTCGGCGCCAGGCCAACGGCCTGCCCAGCGGCTGGTTCGTGCCGAGCGCGCCGGGCAACTGACCGTCTGTTCACAGGAAAGCCCGCGCCGCCGAAGGGTGGCGCGGGCTTTTGTTTGGCACGATGTCGGCCCGGCCCTCTCCATCTGGCCGGGCGTCCGGCCGCCGAGCATGCCGACCCGGTCGCGGCGAGTCCCGAAGGGGCGTTGCCGCCCAACGGTACAGGCCCCTCTCGGTCGCCATGGCGCCACGCCCGCGACGATGAGGAGCGAGAGTCGATCCGAAGAAAGACGGTATCCGGCACTCAGAGCATGAAGTCGGCGGCCTGCAACGCGATGCCGCCGGTCAGAACGATATGGAAGTCGGAGGTGCCGTTGCCGTTGACGTCGCCGGCGATGGTGGTGACGCCAGGGCTGGTGACGGCGGCGCGCAGTTCGCCAGCATGGTGGGTGTAGAGGCCCGTGCCGATGAAGGTGAAGGCCTGGTTGCCGGCCGCTGCGGTGTTGGCGTCGATCGTGGACAGGTCGATCCTGTCGCCCTGGGCGTGGCTGAAATCAGTGATCCGGTCGGCATTGGCCCCGATCATGCTCTCAACGATCGCGGCATAGACGAAGCGGTCGGCCCCGATGCCGCCGGTCAGCGTGTCCTTGCCCCCCGCCCCGGTGAGCACGTCGTTGCCCCCAGCCCCGGTGAGCGCGTCGTTGCCCTCGTAACCGTTCAGGATGTTGGCGGCAGCGTTGCCAGCGATGGTGTCACCGGCCTTGCCGCCATTGACGTTCTCGATCCCGGCAAAGGTGTCGCCCTGGGCATCGCCGCCGCTGCCGATGCCCGATGTCAAGTAGACAGTGACTGCAGCCACCGCGCCCCAATAAGTGGCGAGATCGGTGCCGGAGCCGCCTTCGAGCCGATCCGCCCCGGCGCCGCCACGGAGCACGTCGTTGCCCTCGAGACCGAACAGGGAGTTGGCGCCGGCCGATCCGTTCAGCGTATCGCCGGAACCGCCGCCGAAGAGTGCCTCGACGTCGCTGCCGATCACATCGCCCTCGGCATCGCCGCCATGCCCCGTGCCGCCGATCGTCACGGTCACTGCTACAGTGCTGTAGCTGTAGACGGCGGCATCCTCGCTCCCGGCACCGCCGTTCAGCTGATCTGCTCCCGACCCGCCGATGAGGAAATCCGAGCCATTCCCGCCATTCAGCTTGTCCGCCCCGGCCCCGCCGATGAGGTCATCGTCGCCGTCGCCGCCATCGAGCGTGTCCCACCCGCCCCAGCCCCAAAGCTGGTCGTTTCCGGCATATCCAAGTATCAGATCGTCAAGCACCGTCCCATCCAGGTCATCACTGGCGTCTGTTCCAACGATTGTATTGACCATTCCATCCCTCCATCCCAAAGAGAGGCCAGGCCGATCGTCGGCCCTCCGGTTTCAGATTGCAGAAATATCAAGTTAAATTTCTGAATTTCTTCATGATTATTCGAGCTTTGAAAATATATATTTGATTTATGCTTTTATAAGACATATCTATAAAATGCATTTCCGGTGCCGACAATCGAGTATTGTTCAATTCTGAATGAGGAAAATGCAAAGGCTGCGGGTGAGCGGCCCTCGATCGCTCGTTACGGACTGCGGCGACAGAGGATGCATGGTGCCCAGCAAGGGAGATCGGAATGAGGCCGAGGCACGTGCCACTCAACGCCTTGCCGTTTTTTGAAGCTGCGGCACGGCTGGGCAGCCTGACCATGGCGGCAGCGGAGCTGTGCGTCACCCCCGGCGCCGCGAGCCGGCAGGTGAAATCGCTTGAAGCCGCGCTCGGCGTTGCCTTGTTTCGGCGCCGCAACAACGCGATCGAACTGACGGATGAGGGCCAGGCCCTGCTGGCCTACGTCACCGATGCGCTCGGCCGGATCCGCACCGGGTCGCGGATGGCCGCCTCACGCGGGTCGCGGCTGGTCGTGCGCGCACCGCTGACCTTGGCCCAGCGCTGGCTGATCCCGCGTCTCGGCGCCTTTCGGCAAATGCATCCAGGGGTCGACCTCTGGGTCAAGACGATCGGGTCCGGCGCGCCGGTCGACCCCGATGTCGAGATCCGCTACACGCGGGGCGATGCAGCCGATCCGGCCCATACCCAAGGCCGGATCATCCTGCACGACCGCATCGCCGCGGTCTGCCGTCCGGGCAGCCGCTTCGGCGATGCGCGGACACCGGCCGACCTGCTGCAGATGCCGATCCTGCTCGACACTTTCGACGGCTGGTCGTGGCAGCGCTGGTGTGACATCGCCGGCATCCCGTTCCTGCCGGCCAAGGGCACCACCACCCTCGACACCGACGAAGCGGCGATCGTGGCCTGCCTGGCCGGCTTCGGCGTCGCGCTGGCGACGTCCGCCTTCGTCGCACCGCTGATTGCCGGCGGCGAATTGCAGCCGCTGTGCCCGCAGATCCATCCGGTGATCGGGGTCTATCGCGCAATGGCCCTGTCGTCGAGCCCGACCACGCTGGCGTTCATGGCTTGGCTCGACGGGCTCGAGCAGCGTGGCCTTGCAGATTATCCCGGTCCGGGTCCCGCAGCCGCCGTCAGGGGGAAGCCCAGGGATCAGGCCGCGTCAGGCAGCCCCGTCGGGCGGCGGTAGCTCCAGGCGCCGAGCGGCGGCAGGTTGCGCCAGACGAAATCGACCATCCGGCCCTGCAGCCCCAGCTTGCGCCGCGGCAGCGGCGACAGGATCTGGTTGGTCAGCTGCAGGAAGCGGCCCGACCGGCCCATGCGGGCGAAGGCCGCGTCGATGATCTGCCGCTGCAGGTCGAGCGGAAACCAGATGATCGGCAGGCTGGACGCCACCACCGACAGCCGCTTGATGCCGGCCTTGTCCAGCATCGGGCCGATCTCGGCCACGTCGCCCTCCAGCACCGTGACGCCGGGGAAGCGCTGGCGCAGCACGGCGCAGAACTCCGGCATCTTCTCGACCACCACCAGCTTCTCCGGCGGCAGCCCGGTCGCCAGCAGCCCTTCGGTCAGGCTGCCGCTGCCGGCGCCGAGCTCGAGCACTGGATCGCTGCAACGGGGATCGATGTGCCGGGCAAAGGCGCGGGCCACGGCGGGGCCTGACGGCGCCCAGGCCGCGACCTTCAGCGGCGAGCGGAACCACAACCGGAGATACAGCCAGGAATCCTTGCTCATTCGACACACCTCCGTGCCGTTCGTCGGGGACAACCGCCTGTCTTTGCAGAAAGTTCCCGGGCTCAGGCCTGCGCCTGGACGTCGAGCGAATAGCCGGCGGAGCGGACGGTGCGGATCAGGTCGGTCTCGCTCTCGTCGTTCAGCGCCTTGCGCAGGCGGCGGATATGGACGTCGACGGTGCGCGGCTCGACATAGACGTCGTGGCCCCAGACGATGTCGAGCAGCTGCTCGCGGCTGAACACCCGGCCGGGATGCTGCATGAAGTGGCGCAGCAGCCGGAACTCGGTGGGGCCGAGATGCACGTCGCGGTTGCCGCGGCGGACACGGTGTCCGCCGAGATCCATGCTGAGATCGGCGTAGCTGAGGATGTCGCCGGCGCTGGACGGCGAGGTGCGGCGCAGCACCGCCTTGATCCGGGCCATCAGCTCGGGCGTCGAGAACGGCTTGGCGACATAGTCGTCGGCGCCGGAATCGAGGCCGCGGACGCGGTCACCCTCCTCGCCCCGCGCGGTCAGCATGATCACCGGGATGTCGCGGGTCTTGGCGCCGCGGCGCAGCTGGCGGCAGACCTCGATGCCGGAGAGATGCGGCAGCATCCAGTCGAGCAGCACCAGGTCCGGGCGCTGCTCGCTGGCCAGCAGCAGCGCTTCCTCGCCGTCATACGCGGCGAGGACGCGGAAGCCCTCGCGCTCGAGGTTGTAGGTCAGGAGGGTGACGAGGTCGACTTCGTCCTCGACCACCAGAACCAGCGGCTGGATGCCGGCCCTCATGCGTTCTCCTCCGGCTTGGCCTCGGGAGTGACGACGGTGAAGGAGGAGGAGTCGCCCTTCGGCCGCGCATCCTTCACCGGCTTGCCCGTGAGCAGGAAGTGGATCAGCTCGGCGATGTTAGTGGCGTGGTCGCCGATCCGCTCGATGTTCTTGGCGATGAACAGCAGATGGGTGCAGGGCGTGATGTTGCGCGGATCCTCCATCATGTAGGTGAGGGTCTCGCGGAACAGGCTGGTGTAGAGGTCGTCGACCGATTCATCCTGGCGCCAGGCCGACAGCGCCTTGTCCAGATCGCGCTCGGTGTAGGCGTCGAGCACGTCCTTGATGATCTGCTGCACCATCCGGCCCATGCGCGGCAGCGTCGCCACCGGCCGGACCACCGGCACCTGGGCCAGCGCCAGCGACCGCTTGGCGATGTTGGCGGCGTAGTCGCCGATCCGCTCGAGGTCCGAGGCGATGCGCAAGGCCGAGATCACCTCGCGCAGATCGGCCGCGAAGGGCTGGCGCAGGGCCAGGATCTGGACCACCGCGGCGTCGATCGAGGCCTCGTAGGCGTCCATCTGCTCGTCGCTGCGCATCACCCGGCCGGCGAGGTCGGCATCGCGCCGCACCACCGCCTGGATGGCGAGCTCGAGCTGGCTTTCGGCCAGGCCGCCCATCTGCACGATGGTCCGGCGCAGGGCCTCGAGCTCCTGGTCGAAGGACTTGACGATATGTTCGTTTGCCATGGCGCTGATCCTTCTGACCCCCGGCTCAGCCGAAGCGGCCGGTGATGTAGCTGTGCGTCCGCTCGTTCTTCGGGCTGGTGAACAGCTCCGACGTCTCGCCGAACTCGACCAGCTCGCCAAGATACATGAAAGCGGTGAAGTCGGCGGCGCGGGCCGCCTGCTGCATGTTGTGGGTGACGATCGCGATCGTGTAGTCGGTCTTCAGCTCGTCGATCAGCTCCTCGATCTTCGCGGTCGAGATYGGGTCGAGCGCCGAGGTCGGCTCGTCGAGCAGCAGCACGTCCGGCTGCATCGCGATGGTGCGGGCGATGCACAGGCGCTGCTGCTGGCCGCCGGACAGGCTGGTGCCGCTCTTCCTCAGCTTGTCCTTGACCTCGTCCCACAGCGCGGCGCGGCGCAGCGCCGCCTCGATGCGGCCGTCCATCTCGGCCTGGTCCAGCTTCTCATACAGCCGGATGCCGAAGGCGACGTTGTCGTAGATCGACATCGGGAACGGCGTCGGCTTCTGGAACACCATGCCGACCCGGGCGCGCAGCAGGTTGACGTCCTGCTTCGAGCTGAGGATGTTCTCGCCGTCCAGCAGCACCTCGCCGGCGGCGCGCTGCTTCGGATACAGGTCGTACATCCGGTTCAGGATGCGCAGCAGCGTCGACTTCCCGCAGCCCGAGGGACCGATGAAGGCGGTGACGCAGCGCTCGTACAGCGGCAGGCTGATCTTCTTCAGCGCCTCGTTGTCATCATAGAAGAATGACAGGTTGCGGACCGAGATCTTCTCGCGCAGATCGCGGCCGAGATCGGTCGGGCGCTCGACATTGATGTTCATGTCGAGCGTCGTCACCTGAGCACCATTGCCTGTCATGACCGTCAGCCCTGCTTGCCGCCGAGCGAGGAGAGCGCCCGGGCGATGATGTTGAGGAGAAGGATCGTCACCGTGATCAGAAGCGCGCCGCCCCAGGCCAGGCGCTGCCAGTCCTCATAGGGGCTGAGCGCGAACTGGAAGATGACCACCGGCAGGTTGGCCATCGGCGCATTCATGTCCGTGCTCCAGAACTGGTTGTTCAGGGCGGTGAACAGGAGCGGCGCCGTCTCGCCGCTGATCCGGGCGACCGCCAGCAGCACGCCGGTGATCATGCCGTTGCGCGCGGCGCGGTAGCAGATCATCAGCACCACCTTCCACTGCGGCGAGCCCAGCGCCGCGGCGGCCTCGCGCAGGGTGTTCGGCACCAGCTTCAGCATGTCCTCGGTGGTGCGGATCACCACCGGCATGGCGATGATCGACAGCGCCACGGCACCGGCCCAGGCCGAAAAATGGCCCATCGACGACACCATGATCTCGTAGACGAACAGGCCGATCACGATCGACGGCGCGCTGAGGAGGATGTCGTTGATGAAGCGGATCACCTCGGCCAGCTTGCTGGTCTTGCCGAACTCGGCCAGGTAGGTGCCGGCTAGGATGCCGACCGGAGTACCGATCAGCGTGCCGACCACGGTCATGACCAGGCTGCCGAAGATCGCGTTCAGCAGGCCGCCGCCTTCGCCCGGAGGCGGCGGCGTCGATTCCGTGAACAGGGCCGGCGTGATGGCGGAGAGGCCGTTGGCCACCAGCGTGGCGAGGATCCAGACCAGCCACATGAGGCCGAAAGCGGCGGCGCCGACCGAGATGGTGAGCGCCACCTTGTTGACGACCCGGCGCCGGGCATAGAGCGCGGATGAAGCCGGCATGTCCTAGCCCCCCGTCTTGCGCTGCAGCCGCAGCAGCTGGATCTTGGCGAGCGCCAGGACGATGAAGGTGATGACGAAGAGCACGAGGCCCAGCGCGATCAGCGACGAGGTGTAGAGGTCGCCGACGGCCTCGGTGAACTCATTGGCGATCGAGGCCGAGATGGTGGTGCCCGGCGCCAGGATCGAGTTCGAGATGCGGTGGGCGTTGCCGATGACGAAGGTCACCGCCATGGTCTCGCCCAGCGCCCGGCCGAGGCCGAGCATGACGCCGCCGACCACGCCGACGCGGCTGTAGGGCAGCACCACCTTCCACACCACCTCCCAGGTCGTGGCACCCAGGCCGTAGGCCGATTCCTTGAGCAGCGGCGGCACCGTCTCGAACACGTCGCGCATGATCGAGGTGATGAAGGGCAGCACCATGATCGCCAGGATCAGCCCGGCGGTGAAGATGCCGATGCCGTAGGGCGGGCCGGCAAAGAAGATGCCGATCCAGGGGAGCTTGCCGAGCGTCTGGATCAGGAAGGGCTGCACCGTCTGCTGCAGGATCGGCGCCAGCACGAAGAAGCCCCAGATGCCGTAGATGATGCTGGGGATGCCGGCCAGGAGCTCGATGGCGATGCCGAGCGGCCGTTTCAGCACCGGCGGGCACAGCTCGGTCAGGAAGATGGCGATGCCGAAGCTGATCGGGACGCCGATCACCATGGCGATCACCGAGGTCATCAGCGTGCCGTAGATCGGCGCCAGCGCGCCGAACTTCTCGGTCACCGGGTTCCAGACCTCGTTGAAGACGAAGCCGAAGCCGAACGTTTGAATCGCCGGCATGGCGCCGATGATCAGCGACAGGATCACCCCGCCGAGGATCGCCAGCACCAGCACGGCGAAGAACAGCGTGACCAGGCGGAAGCCGGTGTCTGTCGCGCGCTGCCGCTGCGCGGTCCGCGCGTCGATCCGCGGCCCGATCTTCTGATAGGTGGCGTCCACCATCGATCACCTTGCCCTGGGAAACAGGCGGCGCCGTGCGGAAATTCGCACGGCGCCCAATCGATCAGCCGTTGCCGGCGATCACTTCGAGGCGGTCCAGACCGGCTTGCCGTCGGCGCCCTTGATGCTGTCGGCCCAGGTCTTGTGGACCATGTCGACCACCGCGTCCGGCATCGGCACGTAGTCGAGATCCTCCGCCAGCTTGTCCTGGCCGTAGGCCCAGGCGAAGAACTGCAGCGCGGTGGCCGACGCGGCCTGATCCTGCGGCTGCTTGTACATCAGGATGAAGCTGGCGCCGGTGATCGGCCAGCTCTCCGCACCCGGCTCGTTGGTCAGGATGACGTAGTAGCCCTTGGCGTTGGCCCAGTCGGCGGCCGAGGCCGCGGCCTGGAAGGTCTTGATCGTCGGGTCGACCGCCTTGCCGTCCTTGTTGACCAGCTTGACGTAGGTCAGCTTGTTCTGCTTGGCGTAGGCGTATTCGACATAGCCGATCGCGCCTTCGGTCTGCTTGGCGGTGTTGGCGACGCCCTCATTGCCCTTGGCGCCGATGCCGGCCGGCCACTGCACCGAGGAGTTGGCGCCGACCGTGTCCTTGAACTTGGCGTTCACCGACGAGAGATAGGTGGTGAACAGGAAGTTGGTGCCCGACCCGTCCGACCGGTAGGCCGGGGCGATGGCGGTGTCCGGCAGCTCGACGCCCGGGTTCAGCGCCTTGATCTTGTCGTCGTTCCAGGCGGTGATGTCGCCGAGATAGATCTGCGCGATCAGGTCGCCGCTGAGGATCAGCTGGCCCGGCGCGACGCCCGGGATGTTCACGACCGGCACGACGCCGCCCATGATCATCGGGAACTGCACGAGGCCGGCGGCGTCGAGATCCTCCGGCTTCAGCGGCATGTCCGACGCGCCGAAGGTGACGGTCTTTTCCTTGATCTGCTTGATGCCGCCGCCCGAACCGATCGACTGGTAGTTCAGGCCGATGCCGCTTTCCTTCTTATAGGAATCGGCCCATTTGGCGTAGACGGGGTAGGGGAAGGTGGCGCCGGCGCCGGAAATATCAGCCGCCTGGGACGCGCCCGCCACGAGCGCAACCGCCGCGCCGAGCACCGCGCTGCGAAGGATGGTTCGTGAAAAAAGCTTCACGCGAATCTCCTGTGGTGGTGGGACGAGCCTGATGGCTTCGCCCGGTCAGGCGACCAGCGCCCCGTTCCGAGCGCAGGCTATAGACACCGCCGCAGACGCTTTTAAGACAGTTCGGTTACAGTTTTATGAAGGGCCCGGCCGGACGGCTTGCCGCCTGGGGCGGCCGGCAGAAAAACGGTGAAGACGCTGCCGCGCCCGACCTCGCTGTCGATCTCCAGCCGACCGCGATGGCGGCTGACGATGTGCTTGACGATGGCGAGGCCCAGGCCGGTGCCGCCGACGGCGCGGCTGCGCGCCGGGTCGATCCGGTAGAACCGCTCGGTCAGCCGCGGCAGGTGCTCGCGGGCGATGCCGTCGCCCTGGTCGCTGATGCTGACGACCAGGCTGGTCCGCCGGCCTTCGGCCGAGCTCCGCGCCGCCAGACCGACCACGCCACCCTGGCGGCCGTAGTTGATCGCATTCGACACCAGGTTCTGGAACACCTGGTACAGCTGATCGGAATCCCCGACCACCTGGGGCAGGTCGGGCGCCAGGTCGAGCTCCAGCCGCTGCGCCTTGCGCTGAGCCTTGAGCTCGAGCGCGTCGGCAACCGACTGCAGCAGCGGCCCGACCGCAACCCGTCCGGTCGGCGGCACATGCTCGTCCAGCTCGATCCGCGACAGTGACAACAGGTCGTTGACCAGCCGCGACATGCGCTCGGCTTGCTGCTGCATGATGCCGAGGAAACGCTCGCGCGCCGCCGTATCGTCGCGCGCCGGGCCGCGCAGCGTCTCGATGAAGCCCATCAGGCTGGACAGCGGCGTGCGCAGTTCGTGGCTGGCGTTGGCGACGAAGTCGGCCCGCATCTGCTCGACCCGCTTGGTCGCGGTGAGATCGTACAGGGTGACCAGCAGCGCCGGCTCCGGCCGGTCATCGGATTCGCGCTCGCCGGGATCGCCGCGCCGCTCGAAGCGCTGAATCCGGACTTCGAATTCGCGCTCGATCGGCACCGGCAGGTTCAGCGCCACGGTCTGGATCGGGCCGCCGGCGAGGACGGCGTCGACCGCGGCGACGATCTCCGGATGCCGGATCGCCTCGGCCATGTCGCGGCCCAGCAGCCGGTCGCCGAACAACCGCCCGGCGGCCTCGTTGGCGCGCAGCACGCTGCGATCGCCGGCCAGCACCAGGATCGGGTCGTCCTGCGCCTCCAGGATCTCCGACGCGGTCTGTAGCTCGACCGCCAGGCTGCGCTCGCGGCCGCGGGCGTGGCGCTGCAGCCGCTGCAGATGCAGGAACAGGATCTGGCCGATCTCGGTCGAAGGCCGCGGCGGCCGCTCGGGCGCCTCGGCGGTCGAGGCCTCGATATGGCGGCGCAGCAGGTCGAGGTCGCGCAGCAGGCGCCACGCGAAAATCCCGGCGACGCCGATCACGACGGCCACCCCGATCACCGCCAGCCAGACGCCGATCCCGCCGGCGCCGGCCGCCAGCAGCAGCGCGACCACCAGGGCGGCGATCATCCCGATGCCCAGCAGGTGGCGATAGATCGGTCCGGCCATCAACACGCGCCTCGAACAGCGAGCCTCAGAATACCGCGATCACGCGGGGAGCGGCGACGCTACCTGTTCTCGATGACGGTTTCGTGTCGCCGGCCGCGGCATCGCGGCTGGTGCCGCCATGCGTCAAGCTCCGACATTCACACATCTGTCGAGCGTTGTTCGCGTTGCCTCTCCCGCAAGCGGGAGAGGCAACGCGTTGTGACCTCGACGTATGTCCTGCCGATTCCCGGGGCGTGCAAATCCGTGAATGCGTCAGGACGGCACGGACACGCCGGCGCCGGCTCCCATATAGACGCCCTTGGCCGGCTTCTCCGACCGCTCGCAGGCGGCGGCGCCGACCGCCACCGACAGCAGCACCGCGATCAGGCCGAGGCGGCGCATCATTCGCCCCGGGCCACGCCGACCATCGCCGGGCGCAGCAGCCGGCCTTGCAGCACATAGCCGGGCTGCATCACCTGGACGATGGTTCCGGCCGGCTTGCCGGTGCCCGGCAGCTCGAACATGGCCTGGTGGAAGTTCGGGTCGAAGGTCTCGCCGACGGGCTCGATCCGGGTCACGCCATGACGTTCGAACGCGGCCAGCAACTGGCGCTCGGTGGCGGCGACGCCGTCGACCAGGGTCTTCAGCGCCGCATCGTCCTCGACCGCCCCGGCCGGCACCGCATCGATGGCGCGGCGCAGATTGTCGGCAGCGTCCAGCAGCGACTTGGCGAAGCCGGAGATGGCGTATTTCGCCGTATCCTCGCGCTCGCGCTCCGACCGGCGGCGGATATTCTCGGTCTCCGCCAAAGCGCGCAGCGCCTGGTCCTTCAGCTTGGCGGCCTCGGCCTCGAGCTCGGCGATGCGCTCCAGCGCCCCGGCCAGCGCCGCATCGTCGGTGACCCCAGCGGTCTCGGAGTCGGCGACACCCTCGACCTCGGGCCCGGCAGCCCCGGTCTCCGGCTCCGTCGCCTCGGGGCGGTGCTCGGCCGACATCGTCTTGTTGTGCATCATGCTACCTGGTTCGTGGTCTCGTTGGTTCTGAGGAGACGGCCTATCATCTTCGCGGTGTAATCCACCATCGGGATGATGCGCGCATAGTTCAGCCGGGTCGGCCCGATCACGCCGACGGCGCCGACCACGCGCTGGTCGCCGCCCTTGTACGGGGCGATGATCATCGAGCAGCCGGTGTGGCTGAACAGCCCATTCTCGGCGCCGATGAAGATCTGCACGCCCTCGGCGGCATTGGCCGCGTCCAGCATCTTGAGCAGCGCCTCCTTGGTCTCCAGCGCCTGGAACAGGCCGCGGATGCGCTCCAGATCCTCCAGCGCGGTGACGTCGTTGAGCAGACGCGACTGGCCCTTGACGATCAGCGTGCCGCCCCCGCCACCGCTCCAGGTGGCGAGGCCGGCCGAGACCACCTTGGCCGCAAGGCTGTCGAGCTGGCTCTTCTGCGCCTCGATCTCGCCCAGCACATCGGTCCGGGCTTCGCCGATGGTGCGGCCGACGATGCGGGCGTTGAGATAGTTGGTGACGTGGACGAAGGTCGAGGCCGGCAGGCCCAGCGGCACCTCCAGCACCCGGTTCTCGACGATCCCGTCCTCGGTGACCAGCACCACCAGGGCGCGGCCGGGCGACAGGTTGACGAACTCGATATGCTTCAGCGGCCGGTCGGTCTTCGGCGCCAGGACGAGACCGGCGCAGGCGGACAGGCCGGACAGGGCCGAGGTCGCCTCCTCCAGCATCTCCGACACGCCGCGCCCGGCCTGGGCGCACATCGCGTCGATCGAGGCCCGCTCGCTCTCGCCGACATCGCCGAGCTGCATCAGCCCGTGCACGAACAGGCGCAGGCCGGCATCGGTCGGCATCCGCCCGGCCGAGGTGTGCGGGGCGTAGAGCAGGCCGGCATCCTCGAGATCCGCCATGACGTTGCGGATCGTCGCCGGCGACAGCGACATGCCGAGCCGGCGCGACAGGGTGCGGCTGCCCACCGGCTCGCCGGACTGGACATAGGCGTCGACGATCTGGCGGAAGATCTCCCGCGAGCGCTCGTCGAGGTCCCGGAACGCTTGGCCGCCGGATCGGGTCGAGAGTTCGTTCAGCATGCTCATGGCCGTCGCCACGCTATGTAGGGACCGTCTGACCCGAATCAACGTGCCGGGCTTTACGGGCAGGACCCGTGAGGATAGCGTGCGCGACCCTCGCCGAGAACAGAAAGCGACCTCATGCGACCGTCCGGACGCGCCATCGACGCCTTGCGCGCCATCAGCCTCGAGACCGACGTCAACAAATACGCCGAGGGCTCGTGCCTGGTGAAGTTCGGCGACACCCATGTGCTGTGCACCGCCTCGGTCGACGACCGGGTGCCGTCCTGGCTGAAGAACGGCGGCAAGGGCTGGGTCACGGCGGAGTACGGCATGCTGCCGCGCGCCACCGACCAGCGCACCGACCGCGAGGCCGCGCGCGGCAAGCAGACCGGCCGGACCCAGGAGATTCAGCGCCTGATCGGCCGGTCGTTGCGCGCCGTCACCGACCTGAAAGCGCTGGGCGAGATCCAGATCAAGGTCGATTGCGACGTGCTGCAGGCCGATGGCGGCACCCGCACCGCCGCGATCACAGGCGGCTATGTCGCGCTGGTGCTGGCGCTGCGCCACCTGGTGGCGATCCGCAAGATCAAGGCGCTGCCGCTGACCGACAGCGTCGCCGCCATCTCCTGCGGCCTGCATCAGGGGCAGGCGGTGCTGGACCTCGACTACGCCGAGGATTCGACCGCCCAGGCCGACGCCAACTTCGTCATCACCGGCAAGGGCGGGCTGGTCGAGGTGCAGGCGACGGCGGAGCAGACCCCGTTCAGCCGGGCCGAGTTCGAGGCGCTGCTGGTGCTGGCCGAGCGGGGCACGGCCGAGCTGGCGGCGATCCAGAAGGCGGCGCTCGGCGAGGGCTGAGGCCTCCGGGATGCGGCGGCGCTTGAGCCGCGGCCGGGGCCGTGAAATCCTGCGGCCCCACCACGCGGGAGAGGGTTGATGCTCGGCCTCCTGGCGCTGCTCACGGCGTTCGCCGCTGTCCTGGTTCCGGGCCTGCCGCAGGTCGGTGACGGGCTGGCGACGGCCTCACGGACCGTCGCCGCCCTGCCCCATGCCGAGAAGCTGATCGACTACGCGCCCGAAGGCGGCGGCCCGGTGCTGTACCGGCTGCCGGGCAATGTCTGCTTCCTGCGCCTCAACAGACAGCCCGGCCAGACCGAATGGGTCCGGCGTGACGATCAGGACCGGATCGAGATCACCGTCTCCGCCCCCGGCCTGGCCGAATCGGGCGGCCGCTTCGATCCCGACGGCACCGCCGAGCTGCAGCTGGGCGGCCGCGCCGTGGCGGTGCCGGTCGTGTCGCCGGGCCTGCCGACCTGGCGCTTCACGCTCGAGGACTCGCCGGCGCTGCAGGAGACGCTCGATGCCGACGAGGCGACGCTGCGCTTCACCGCGGTCCGCGGCGGCAAGCCGGTGCCGGGGCAGGTTCTGAGCATCGCCGCCGGCAATCTCTGGCAGGGCATCCAGGGCTTGGAATCCTGCGCCAGCGGCGCCGAACTGCCGGGCGTGGTCGGGCCGTAGGTTGCGGCCGGGCATGGCAGGCGGATCATCCCGGAATCCGAGCCGATGAGGTCCTCATGATCGAAGCCTCCTGCCATTGCGGCGCCGTCCGGCTGCAGGTCGCGGAGCGGCCGCAGCGGCTGACCTCCTGCAACTGCTCGATCTGCCGCCGGCTCGGCACGATATGGGCTTATTACCCGCGCGAACAGTTGACCATCGTCCAGGGCGCCGGCACCACGGTGCCCTACATCCAGGGCGACCGAACCCTGGCGCTTCACCACTGCCCGACCTGCGGCTGCGTCACCCACTGGGAGGGTCTTGCGGCCGGCGATCCCGCGAGGGTCGCGATCAACGCCCGGCTGATCGACCCGGCCGAGATCGAGGACGTGCCGGTGCGCCGCTTCGACGGCGCCGACAGCTGGACCTATCTGGATTGAGCCATTGCGTGAGGAGAGGGAATGGGGCGGGCATTCGTAGGAATCACGGCGGCGCTGCTGGTGCTGCTGTCCGCAGGCGTCGGGCGCGCCGAGGACGACGCCGCGCTGCGCGCCAGGCTGCTGCAGTCGATGCGCCAGGGCTATGCCGAGGCCAGCCCCGGCGCGCCCGACCTGATTGAGCTGCTGTCCGCGCGATTCCCCGACGATCTGGATGCGCTGATGGACAAAGCCCTTGCCGCCTACAAGGCACAGAGGCCGCCCGAGCAGATGAGGGCCGCGGTGGCCGGAACCTTCGTCGCGATTCAGGCACGGGACGAGGACAAGCTCCTGTCGGCGCCGGATGCCGACCTGTCCGCCGTGATCGCTGCCCAAGGCGACATCGTCCGCGCGCTCGACCAAGGCCATGAGGATCTGTGCAAGGCCCTGGTGTCCGGCGGCGCGGCGATGGCGGCGCCGACGCCGCAGATCGGCCTTCTGTTCGTCACACGCCTGCACCGTGTCCTGACCGCGATCGCTGACGGCCGGGACCAGCCGGTGCCGGCGCGGGTGATGCAGGACGACGACTATGTCGATTTCGCGCTGGCGGCCCGAAAGCGGGGAACCGACATCAAGGCGTGGTCGGTGCTTGCGGCGGACGAGYTGCCGGACGCGAAGCCCGGCGATGTCTGCCGGGCGCTGGATTCGACCTACGGCGCGGCGCTGGCGGCCGAAGGCGGGCTCGGCCAGCGCATCCGCGCCGACCTTTCGCACGAGCTGCTGGTCACGGACCTCGACATCTACCGCCCGGCCCTGGAGAAATAGGCGTCCGCTGCGGCCTCGACGCGGTGCTTCAGGCCGGAGCGCAGGCCGAGGGCGAAGGCGGTCTCGGCCATCAGGAACATCGGGCCGATCAGCAGCTGGAACAGGTTCGACAGGAAGGCCGGCCGCTTGCCCTCATAGGCATGGCCGACCAGTTGCAGGGCCCAGCCGCCGACGAACAGCACGGCGGCGACGGTCCAGGTGACCCAGTTCGACCCGCCGGCAGCCACGGCATGGGCGATAATCAGCCCCGGGATCACCACCACCGCCATGGCCAGGCCGAGGCCGAGGTCGAGTGCGATCCACAGCAGCCAGATAAGCAGGGCGACGAGATCGGCCAGCGTCGCCGGCCAGCCGCCGATGCTGCCGAGCGGCACCGTCGCCAAGGCCACAAGCACCGCCAGGATGATCGCCGGGATGCCGAAGAAATGGGTCAGCCGGTTGCGGCCGTCGCGGTGGAAGCTGGTGTACATCGCCATCTGGCGATCGAACAGATCCGAACTCATGCGCGATCCTCCCCGAAAGGAGAATAAGCCCAAGGCAAGAGTCGCACGAGAATCCTCTGCATCGTAGGTTGGGTTCGCGGCAGCGAACCCAACATCGCGACGCCTGAGCCATTGTTGGGTTCGCGTACCGCGAACCCAACCTACGGGATCAATCCTGCAGCGCCAGCAACAGGCTCGACGTGTCGACCCGGCCGCCGGCCTTGGCCTGGACCGCGGAGTAGAACTGGTCGACCAGCGCCGTCACCGGCAGCCGGGCGCCGTTGTGCTTGGCCTCCTGGAAGCAGATGCCGAGGTCCTTGCGCATCCAGTCGATGGCGAAGCCGAAGTCGAACTTGTTCTGCAGCATGGTGCGGCCGCGATTTTCCATCTGCCAGCTCTGCGCCGCGCCCTTGGAGATGACGTCGAGCACCAGGTTGCCGTCGAGCCCGGCCTTCTGGGCGAAGTTCAGTCCCTCGGCCAGGGCCTGGACCAGGCCGGCGATGCAGATCTGGTTGACCATCTTGGTCAGCTGGCCGGAGCCGGCCGGGCCCATCAGGGTGCAGGCCCTGGCATAGCTGTCGATCACCGGCTTGGCCACGGCGAAGACCGGCTCGCGCCCGCCGCACATCACCGTCAGCACGCCGTTCTCGGCGCCCGCCTGGCCGCCCGAGACCGGCGCGTCGATGAAGCCGAAGCCGAGCTTGTCGGCCTCCGCCTCCAGCTCGCGGGCGATATCGGCCGAGGCGGTGGTGTGGTCGACCAGGATGGCGCTGCCGGACATGCCGGCGAAGGCACCGTCCGGCCCCTGGGCCACGGAGCGGATGTCGTCGTCGTTGCCGACGCACATGAACACGATCTCGGCACCCTTCGCCGCCTCGGCCGGGGTCGGCGCCCATTTTCCGCCGTGACGCTCCGCCCAGGTCTCGGCCTTTGCCGCGGTGCGGTTGAACACGGTGACCTCGTGCCCCGCCTTGACCAGATGCCCCGCCATCGGCGCGCCCATGACGCCCATGCCCAGGAATGCGACCTTCATCGTCCTCGCCCCTCACCGCCATGCGTTGGAGGCGACACAGTGCACCAACCGCCGCCTTTGATTCCAGCCTCCGGCGCGCGTATCTGATGCCCATCATGACGAACGCCGCCTCTCCTGCCCGCCGCTTCGCCGGCGACCACCTGGTCATCGCCAGCCACAACAAGGGCAAGATCCCCGAGATCGCCGCCCTGCTGGAAGGTCGCGTGCCGCGCCTGACCTCGGCCGCCGAGCATGGCGTGCCGGAGCCGGAGGAGACCGGCGACAGCTACATCGCCAATGCCGAGCTGAAGGCCCGCTTCGTCGCCGAAGCCACCGGCGTGCCGTCGCTGGCCGACGACAGCGGTGTGTCCGTCACCGGCCTGGGCGGCGCGCCCGGGATCTACTCCGCCCGCTGGGCCGAGAAGCCCGACGGGTCCGGCCGCGACTTCGCCTATGCCATGGAGCAGGTGCGGCTGAAGCTGGGCGACAACCCGGATCGCAGCGCCCGCTTCGTCTGCGCCCTGTCGCTGTGCTGGCCCGACGGGCATTGCGAGACGGTCGAGGGCGAGATCCGCGGCCAGCTGATCTGGCCGGCGCGCGGAACCAAGGGCTTCGGCTACGATCCGATCTTCGTGCCGGACGGCCACGACCGCACCTTCGGCGAGATGGAGTCGGCCGAGAAGCATGGCATGAGCCACCGCGCCGACGCCTTCCGTAAGCTGGTCGAGCGGTGCTTTGAGACGTGAGACAGAGGCCTCCCCATAATCTGGATGTCATCCCCGCGAAAGCGGGGATCTCTTCACGGCTCGATCAGCAGGAGATTCCCGCTTTCGCGGGAATGACGACGGTGGGGGATCAGGCGAAGGCCCCCGGCTTCGCCCTCTATGTCCATTGGCCGTTCTGCCGGTCGAAATGCCCGTATTGCGACTTCAACTCGCATGTCCGGGAGCAGGTCGAGCATGAGCGCTGGCGCCGGGCGCTGGTGGCGGAGCTGGACCATTTCGCCGACCTGACGCCGGGCCGGACGCTGACCTCGATCTTCTTCGGCGGCGGTACCCCATCGCTGATGCAGCCGGCCACGACGGCGGCGGTGATCGACCGTGCGGCCGAGCGCTGGGGCCTGGCGCCCGATGTCGAGATCACGCTGGAGGCGAACCCGACCTCGGTCGAATCCCACCTCTTCGCCGGCTTCCGCGCCGCCGGGGTGAACCGGGTGTCGCTCGGCGTCCAGGCGCTGGACGAGGCGTCGCTGCGCTTCCTCGGCCGCAACCATTCGGCCGAGGAGGCGCTGGCCGCCGTCGGCCTGGCCGCCCGGCATTTCGACCGCTTCTCCTTCGACATGATCTACGCCCGGCCGGGCCAGACCGTGGCCGGCTGGACGGCGGAGCTGCGCCGCGCGCTGGACCATGCCGTCGGCCACATCTCGGCCTATCAGCTGACGATCGAGCAGGGCACCCGTTTCCACACCCTGTACTCGCGCGGCGAGCTGGTGCTGCCGGATGAGGACACCCAGGCCGCCCTGTACGAGGCCACGGCCGAGGTGCTGGGCGCCGCCGGCCTGCCCGGCTACGAGATCTCGAACCATGCTCGGCCCGGCGAGGAATCGCGCCACAACCTGACCTATTGGCGCTATGGCGACTATGTCGGAATCGGCCCCGGCGCGCATGGCCGGCTGACGCTGAACGACGGCAAATGGGGGACCCGCACCCATCGGGCGCCGGAGGTGTGGCTGGAGCGGGTCGAGGCCGCCGGCCATGCCGAGCATGAGCGCGAGGCGGTGCCGCCCGAATCCCGCCGCGACGAGATGCTGATGATGGGGCTGCGCCTGGCCGAAGGCGTGCCGAAATCTCGCATCGCCGACGAGATCGGCCTGCCCTTCGACCGGGCGATCGAGCGCCGCAAGCTGGACCGGCTGGTCGCCGGCGGCTTCCTGGCCGAGGACGCAACCCGCTTGACCGCCACCTCCACCGGCCGCCAACGCCTGGACGCGGTGCTGGCGGTACTGCTGGGGTGAGACGGATCAGCCCTGCTTCGTCACCGTGAGATGGGTGGCGCGGGCCGAGCTGACCCGGTCGGTGCAGGCATAGCCCAGGCCCGCGAGGTCGAGCCCGGCGAACAGGCTCTCGCCGCTGCCCAAAAGCACGGGCGTCTGGGCCAGGTGCATCTCGTCGATCAGGCGCTTGGCCAGGTATTGCCGGACGGTGGCGACGCCACCGCCGACCCGCACATCCTTGCCGCCCGCGGCCTCCCGCGCCTGGCGCAGCGCTGAATCAATGCCGTCGGTGACGAAGTGGAAGGTGGTGCCGCCCTTCATCTCGATCGACGGACGGGCATGGTGGGTCAGCACGAAGACCGGCACGTGATAGGGCGGGGTGTCGCCCCACCAGCCCTTCCAGTGGTCGTCCGGCCAGGGTCCGCGCACCGGCCCGAACATGTTCCGGCCGAGGATCCAGGCGCCGATGTTCTCGAAGCTGCGGCCGGCGAAATCCTCGTCCACGCCGGTCTCGCCATCCTCCTTGCCGAACATCTTCTGGAAGGTGCGGGTCGGGAAGGCCCATTGCGGCAGCACCATGCCGCCCTTGCCAAACGGATTTTCGAGGCTCTGCTCCAGTGCGGCGCCATAGCCGTCCAGGGAGATGGAAAAGGCACGAACGACAAGCTTGGACATGACGGCGTTCCTCCAGATCAGGTTGCTTTCTGATTTCATATAGCAACTAGTTAGATATCGCAAGCAGTTTTAACGCGTCTCGCCTTCGGACTATTCTGGGTGTCGAACTCATCCGAGAGGCAGCGCCATGGCGTCGGTCCGGTACATCGTCCACGACGTCGACCAGGCGGTCGCGTTCTATAGAGACAGCCTGGGGTTCCGGCTGCAGCAGCAGTTCGGGCCGAACATGGCGATCCTGATGCGGGATGGACTGACCTTATGGGTCGCCGGCCCCGGCGCATCGGCCAGCCGGCCGATGCCGGACGGCCGCACGCCCGAGCCGGGCGGCTGGAACCGATTCGTGCTGCAGGTCGACGAACTCGAGGCGCTGGTCGCCGATCTGCGCGGGCGCGACGTCCGATTCCGCAACGACATCGTCACCGGCCCCGGCGGCCGCCAGATCCTGTGCGAGGATCCCTCGGGGAACGTGGTCGAGCTGTTCCAGCCGGCCTGAGCGGACACCCCGACCGGGTGGACACCCGCCCTCCGGCGCGGCATGGTCGCGCTCTGTTCCCGTCTGAAGAGGGCCCGCCGATGTCGACCACGCCGAAGACCTATTACCTGATCGACGGCTCGGGCTACATCTTCCGGGCCTTCCATGCGCTGCCGATGATGATGCGCAAGTCGGACGGACTGCCGGTGAATGCCGTCTACGGCTTCACCAACATGCTGATCCGCCTGCTGGCCGATCTCGACGCCGACCATCTGGCGGTGATCTACGACGCGTCGGAGCGTGGCTTCCGCAAGGAGATCTACCCCGCCTACAAGGCGCAGCGGCCCGACCCGCCGGAGGAGCTGATCCCGCAGTTCCCGCTGATCCGCGCCACCAGCGAGGCCTTCAACCTGCCGGGGATCGAGATCGAGGGGTTCGAGGCCGACGACATCATCGCCACCTACGCCCGGATGGCGCGGGAGGAAGGGTCGCGCGTCGTCATCGTCTCCTCCGACAAGGACATGATGCAGCTGGTCGGCGACGGCGTGACCATGCTGGACCCGCTCAAGAACAAGCCGATCGACGCGGCCGAGGTGATGGAGAAGTTCGGCGTCATGCCGGACCGGGTGATCGACGTGCAGTCCCTGGCCGGCGACAGCGTCGACAACGTGCCCGGCGTGCCCGGCATCGGCATCAAGACCGCAGCCCAGCTGATCACCGAATATGGCGACCTGGACACCCTGCTGGCCCGGGCCGGCGAGATCAAGCAGCCGAAGCGGCGCGAATCCCTGATCCAGTATGCCGAGCAGGCACGGATCAGCCGCCAGCTGGTGACGCTGCGCAGCGACGCGCCGGTGCCGTTCGGGCTGGAGGGCATCGTGGCCCGGCCGCCGGACCGGTCGAAGCTGGTGCGGTTCCTGGAGGAGATGGAGTTCCGGTCGACCATCACCCGGGTCGAGGCCGCCTTCGACAAGCTGGGCACCACCGGTGGCGACGAGCCGGACCTGAGCGCGCCAGGCAAGCCGGAGGCGATCGCCCAGGACTACCAGCTGGTGCAGGACGTCGCGGCGCTCGAGCGCTGGGCGAAGGCGGCGGTCGAGGCCGGGGTGCTGGCGATCGACACCGAGACCAACTCGCTGGACGCCGAGGCGGCGATGCTGTGCGGCATCTCGCTGGCCACGGCGCCGGGCCGCGCCTGCTACATCCCGGTTGCCCATGTGCCGCCGGAGGGAGACGGGCTGAACTTCGGCGGCACGACGCTGCAGCAGATCCCGCTGGCCGAGATCCGCCGCATCCTCGGGCCGGTGCTGGTCGACCCGTCGGTGCTGAAGGTCGGCCACAACCTGAAATACGACGCCCATGTGCTGGGCCGGCCCGATGTCGGCCTGCCGATCACGCCGTGGGACGACACCATGCTGATCTCCTACGTGCTCGACGGCGGGGCGCATGGCCACGGCATGGACGAGCTGTCGCAGCTGCATCTGCAGCATCGGACCATCCCCTATGTCTCGGTCTGCGGCAGCGGCAAGAACGCCATCACCTTCGACAAGGTGCCGCTGGACAAGGCGCTGGCCTATGCCGCCGAGGACGCCGACATCACCCTGCGCCTGCACATGCTGCTGAAGCCGCGGCTGGTGGGCGAGCGGATGACGACGGTCTACGAGACCATCGAGCGGCCGCTGGTCGGCGTCATCTCCGACATGGAGATGGCGGGGATCAAGGTCGACCGCGCGGCGCTGGCCCGGCTGTCGATGGAGTTCGCCGAGCGCATGGCGGCGCTGGAGGCGGAGATCCACCTTTCGGCCAAGGGTCCGTTCAATGTCGGCAGCCCGAAGCAGCTGGGCGAGGTGCTGTTCGAACGCCTCGGCCTGGCCGGCGGCAAGAAGAGCAGCAAGACCGGTGCTTACTCCACCGATTCGAGCGTGCTGGAGATGCTGGCGGCGCAGGGCCACGGCATCGCCACGCAGATCCTGGAATGGCGCCAGCTGGCCAAGCTGAAGGGCACCTACACCGACGCGCTGCAGGCCCAGATCAACGAGAAGAGCCAGCGGGTCCACACCTCGTTCTCGCTGGCCGCGACCAACACCGGCCGGCTGTCGTCGAACGAGCCGAACCTGCAGAACATCCCGATCCGCACCGAGGAAGGCCGCAAGATCCGCTACGCCTTCGTGGCGGAGGACGGGCACAAGCTGATCTCGGTCGACTACAGCCAGATCGAGCTGCGGCTGGTGGCGCAGATCGCCGATGTGGCGCTGCTGAAGCAGGCCTTCCTCGACGGCACCGACATCCACGCCATGACCGCCAGCCAGGTGTTCAACGTGCCGCTGGCGGAGATGACGCCGGATGTGCGGCGCAAGGCCAAGGCGATCAACTTCGGCATCATCTACGGCATCTCCGGCTTCGGGCTGGCGGCGCAGCTGGGCATCCCGCAGGGTGAGGCCACGGCCTTCATCCGCGCCTATCTCGACCGGCTGCCGGAGCTGAAGGCCTGGATGGACGAGACCAAGCGCATCGCCCGCGAGCGCGGCTGGGTCGAGACGCTGTTCGGCCGCAAATGCCATGTGCCCGGGATCAAGGACCCGAACCCGGCCCGCCGCGCCTTCGCCGAGCGCCAGGCGATCAACGCGCCGATCCAGGGCACCGCGGCCGACATCATCAAGCGCGCCATGGGCCGGCTGCCGCATGCGCTGGCGGCGGAGGGGCTGAAGGCCCGGATGCTGCTGCAGGTGCATGACGAGCTGCTGTTCGAGGCGCCGGAGGACGAGGCGCAGCGCACCGCCGAGCTGGCTCAAGCGGTGATGCAGTCGGCGGCGACGCTGGAGGTGCCGCTGATCGCAGAAGCCGGGATCGGGCGCAGCTGGGCCGAGGCACATTAGGGGACGCGACCCATGGCCGAGACCATCGACTTCGCCGGCAAGGCGGTGTTCGTCGCCGGCGGCACCAGCGGGATCAACCTTGGCATCGCGCTGGGCTTCGCCCGGGCCGGGGCGCGGGTGGCGGTGATGAGCCGCAGCCCGGAGAAGGTCGAGGCCGCGGTGGCGCGGCTGCGCGAGACGGGAGCCGAGGCCATGGGCACGGCCGCCGACGTGCGCGACTACGCCGCCACCGAGGCGGCGCTGAAGGCGGCGCATGACGCCTATGGCGACCTCGACGTGCTGGTCTCCGGCGCGGCGGGGAACTTCCCGGCCCCGGCGCTGGGCATGTCGGCGAACGGCTTCAAGTCGGTGGTCGACATCGACCTCTTGGGCAGCTTCAACGTGCTGCGGGCGGCGCATCCCTTCCTGCGCAAGCCCGGCGCGTCGGTGATCAGCATCTCCGCCCCGCAGGCGGCGGCGCCGATGGCGATGCAGGCCCATGTCTGCGCCGCCAAGGCCGGGGTCGACATGCTGACCCGGGTGCTGGCGATCGAATGGGGCCGCGACGGCATCCGCATCAACTCGGTGATTCCCGGCCCGATCGACGAGACCGAGGGCATGGCCCGGCTGGCACCGACGCCGCAGGCCCGCGCCCTGGTCCAGCGCAGCGTGCCACTGGGCCGGATGGGCGTGGCCGAAGACATCGCCGCCGCCTGCCGCCTGCTGTCCTCGCCCCTCGCCGCCTTCATCACCGGCGCGGTGCTGCCGGTCGATGGCGGCTGGTCGCTGGGCGGAGCCGCGGCCTCGATCGGCATCATCGCCGAGCAGGCGATGGCCGCGAAGGGATAGGAGGATTGCCATGACGATCGAGATCTATCTCGCCTACATCGCCGCCTGCATCCTGGTGGCGATCATCCCGGGGCCGTCGGTGACGCTGATCGTCGCCAACAGCCTGACCCACGGCACCCGCGCCGGCCTGCTGAACATTTTCGGCGGGCAGATCGGGCTGGTGCTGATGCTCGGCGTGCTGATCGTCGGCCTGGCCGCGGTGGTCGAGGCCATGGGCCAATGGTTCGAGTGGCTGCGCCTGGCCGGCGCGGCGTATCTGGTGTGGATCGGCTGGAAGCTGCTGCGCACCCCGGACACGCTGGCCGAGCCCGTGCGCCCGCCGCGCGGCGGCTTCGTGCTGCAGGGCCTGCTGGTGGCGCTGAGCAACCCGAAGATGCTGCTGTTCTTCGGCGCCTTCATCCCCCAGTTCATCCAGCCCGGAGGGGACCAGTCCAGCCAAGTGCTGCTGCTGGGCGCCACCGCCCTGGTCGTCGCCGCCCTGTCCGACGGCATGTACGCGCTGCTGACCGGCCGCGCCGGCAGCGCGCTGTCGCGCCGCCACGTGCGGCTGGTGTCGCGCACCGGCGGCGTGTGCCTGATCGGCGGCGGGGTGTGGCTGGCGCTGGCGCGGGCGAAGTAGCGGTTCACGATCCCTCCCCGGCGATCAGGCAGGCGGCCTGCTGGCCGGGGCCGAGGTCGACCGGCGGCGGATCCTCGACGGCACAGCGGTCGAAGGCAAGCGGGCAGCGGGTGCGGAAGCGGCAGCCGGAAGGCGGCCGGCGCGGGCTGGGCGGGTCGCCCTGCAGCAGCATGCGCTGCGCCCCCGGCACCGGGTGCAGCCGCGGCACGGCCGACAGCAGCGCCCGCGTATAGGGATGGCCGGGCTGGGACCAGACCCGCCCGGTCGGCCCGGACTCGACGATGCGGCCGAGATGCATCACCGCCACCCGGTCGGCGACGTGGCGCACCACCGCTAGGTCGTGGCTGATGAAGAGATAGGCGAGGCCGAGCTCGGCCCCTAGTTCCGCCAGCAGGTCCAGCACCTGGGCGCGGACCGAGACGTCGAGCGCCGAGACCGGCTCGTCGCAGATCACCAGGCGCGGCCGCGGCGCCAGGGCGCGGGCGATGGCGACGCGCTGGCGCTGGCCGCCGGACAGCTCGTGCGGGTAGCGGTCGGCGAGGCCCTGGCCCAGGCCCACGCGGTCGAGCAGCCAGGCGACGCGGTCGCGCCGCTCGGCGCGGCCGACCCCAGCGACGCGCAGCGGGTCCGCGACCGCCGTTCCGATCGTGTCGCGCGGGTTGAGCGAGGCGACCGGGTCCTGGAACACCAGCTGGATCTGCGCCCGCAGCGGCCCGAGGGCGCGGCCCTGGCGGCGGGTGACGTCCTGCCCGGCGAAGCGGATGGTGCCGGCATCCGGATCGGCAAGCCGCGCGGCGAGCCGGCCGAGGGTGGACTTGCCGGAGCCGGACTCGCCGACCAGCCCCAGCACCTCGCCCGGCGCCACCGTCAGCGACACGCCGTCGACCGCCTGCACGGCGTCCGGGGCGCGGCCGAAATGCTTCACGACGTTGTCGAGGACGAGGAGGGGCTCTGTCATCGGCCCTCCCTCACCCACCTGGGCGCGTCGTCGACCGAGAGGGTCGCCGCCAGCAGCTCGCGGGTGTAGCCGTGCTGCGGGTCGTCCAGCACCTGGCGGGTGGGGCCGGTCTCGACCACGTGGCCGGCGCGCATCACGGCGACGCGGTCGGCCAGCTCGGCGACCACGCCGAAATCGTGGGTGACCAGCAGCAGCGCCATGCCGCGGCGGTCGCGCAAGCGGCGGAACAGGTCGAGGATCTGGGCCTGGACGGTGACGTCGAGCGCGGTCGTGGGTTCGTCCGCGATCAGGATCTCGGGACCGGCGGCAAGCGCCATGGCGATCATCGCCCGCTGGCGCATGCCGCCGGACAGCTCGTGCGGATAGGCGCCGGCCCGGGCGGCGGCATCGGCGATGCCGACCTCGGCCAGCAGCTCTACCGCCCGCGCCGCCCGGCCGTGTCCGAGGCCATGCGCCGCCAGCACCTCGCGCACCTGCTCGCCCACCGTCAGCACCGGGTTGAGGCTGGTGATCGGCTCCTGGAACACCATGCCGATGCGGCCGCCGCGGATCGGGCGCTGCGCCGGCTCGGGCAGGCCCAGCAGCTCCGTCCCCGCCAGGCGGATCGAGCCGGCGATGCGGGCGCCGGGCGGCAGCAGGCCGAGCGGCGCCAGCGCCACGGTCGACTTGCCGGAGCCGGATTCGCCGACCAGCGCCAGCGTCTCCCCGGCCGCGAGGTCGAGGTCGACGCCGTCGACCGCGCGCACCGCCCCGCCTTCGCCGAGATAGTCGACGGTCAGGCCGCGCATCGACAGCAGGGCCCCGGCCTCGGCCGTCACCGCCGCCTCCGCCGCGGGTCGAGCGCGGCCGTGAGCGCCTCGCCGAGCAGGCTGACCGACAGCACGGCGACGACGATCGCCACCCCGGGGATGGCGGAGAGGGTCCAGGCGCTGCGCAGCACGGCGCGGCCATCGGCGATCATGCTGCCCCAGCTGACCCGGTTCGGGTCGCCGAGACCGAGGAAGGCGAGCGCCGATTCGATCAGGATGGCGCTGGCGGTGATCACGGTGGCCAGCACCAGCACCGGCGCCAGCGCGTTGGGCAGCAGCTTGGCGAAGGCGATCCGCGCCCAGCCCATGCCCATGCAGCGATAGGCGTCGACGAAGTCGCGCCGGGCCAGGGCCATGATCTCGGCCCGCACCACCCGGGCCGGGCTGGTCCAGGCGCCGAGGCCGATGGCGAGAACGACGTTGCCGAGCGACGGGCCCAGCACCAGGATCAGCGCCAGGGCCAGGACGAAGCTGGGCACGGTCTGCACCGCCTCGGTCAGCCGCATCAGCGCCTCGTCGACCCAGCCGCCGAGGAAGCCGGCGGTGGTGCCGACCAAGAGGCCGATGCCGACCGCCATCGCCGCCGCCGCGGCGCCGACCAGCAGCGAGACGCGGGCGCCGTGGAACAGCTGGGCCAGCACGTCGCGGCCGAGCCGATCGGTGCCCAGCCAATGCGCCGGGTCCTGGAACGGCGGCAGCTGCGCCGGGCCGGCGATCGCCATCGGGTCGCCCGGGAAGATCCAGCCGGCGGTCAGCGCCATGCCCAGCACCAGCACCAGGCCGGCGAGGCCGAGCCGGCCATTGCGGTCGGCCAGGAAGCGGCGGAGGACGCGCATCAGCGCGGCCTCGATGGGCGGCTGGACTCGATTTGAAAGAAAGACGTCATCCCCGCGAAAGCGGGGATCTCCTGCCGCCCTGGCCAACCGCGGACGAAGGGATTCCCGCTTTCGCGGGAATGACGATGAAGGGAGGGATTGGGAGTCATCGCGTCCCCCGCAGCCGTGGGTCCAGCCTCGCATAGAGCAAGTCCACCGCCAGGTTGACCGCGATCACCATCACCGCGCTGGCCAGGATGATGCCGAGCAGCAGGTTGAGGTCGCGCTTGGTCACCGCCTCATAGGCCAGGCGGCCGAGGCCGGGGATGGCGAAGACGCTCTCGATCACCACGCTGCCGCCCAGCAGCATGCCGAAATGGATGCCGAACACCGTGACCATGGGCAGCAGCGCGTTGCGCGCGACATGGCGCCAGGTGATGCGGCCGGGCGGCAGGCCCTTGGCCCGGGCGGTGCGGACGAAGTCGCTGCCCGCCACCTCCAGCATGCCGGCCCGCATCAGCCGGAGATAGACCGCGACATACATCAGCGACAGCGCCACGGCGGGCAGCACCAGGTGGCGGGCGATGTCGGCCACATAGGCCCAGCCGGTGTCGAAGCCAGGCACGGTGGCAATGCCGGCCAGCGGCAGCCAGCGCAGCTTGACGGCGAAGGCGACGATCAGCATTAGCCCGATCCAGAAGCCGGGCATGGCGTAGAGCAGCAGGCCGAAGCCGGTGATCAGCGTGTCTAGCCGGCCACGGCCCTTGAGGTGGCTCTGGGCCGCGGCGACGCCGAGCAGGGTGCCGATGGAGAGCGCCAGGGACAGGGCGGCGGCCATCAGGAGCGCGGTGTTGCCCGCCCGCTCCAGCACCAGGCCGAGCACCGGGCGGGAGAAGCCGACCGACCAGCCGAGGTCGAGCCGGGCGATGCGGGAGAGGTAGAGGCCGAGTTGCACCGGCCAGGGCTGGTCGAGCCCGTATTCCGCGCGCAGCCGGGCGATCAGCCCGGGGTCGCCGGCGCCCATCTCGACCACCAGCGCGTCGACGGCGTCGCCCGGCGCCAGCCGCAGCAGCAGGAAGGCCAGGCAGACGACGATCAGCAGCACCGGCACCGCCTGGACCAGGCGCCGGACGAGAAGCGGTTTCATCGGGCGGCTCCGGGATCCGCGGGAGCGGCAGCTTAGCGCGGCGAACCGGCGAATTCACGGACCGTCGGCGCCGACCCTCCCCGGCGCCGGCGGCTAGAACTTCGAGAGGATCTCGGCCTTCTTGGCGTCGAACTCGCCCTCGGTGAGGATGCCGGCGTCGCGCAGGGCGCCCAGCCGCTTGAGATGCTCGATCGGGCCCTCCGCCGGCGCCGGCGCGGGGTCGGCCCGGCGCAGCTGGTCCAGCCGGGCGCACAGCGCGTCGACCAGGTCGCGCCGCTCGAAGGTCTTGAACACCAGCGGCTCGCCCGGGCCGAGCAGCCTGATCACGTGATGGCCCAGGGTGGAGCGGGCCTCGACCGCGGTGATCCGGTTGACCGGCACCGCCTCCAGCGCCTCGCCGAACAGGCCCTTGCGGTACAGGCAGGCGCGCTCGCTGGTGAGGATCAGCATGCCGTTGCGCTGGCTGTTCTCCAGGAACAGCTCGATGGTCTCGCCGGGCCGGAGATGGCGCCAGCGGAACTCGGCGACGTGCTTGGGCTCCTTATGCTTCACCGAAACCCCCAGGAAAATACTGCAGCGCAATACGCGCGCTAATATGCCGGATGAGGACGGAAATGAGAAGGTGGACGGCAGCCTCGAACCAATTTTATGTACATTTGGCGCGGTGACCGGCCGCGATCGCCGGAGGCTGCTTCGTGGTGCCTCTCCCGCCTCGCGGGAGAGGTCGGGATCGCGCAGCGAGACCGGGTGAGGGCGGATCCCGGCCTCGACAAACCCCCCTCACCCGGAGGCGCAAGCGCCTCCGACCTCTCCCGTAAACGGGAGAGGCAAAAACAATCGATTGTGTCCCTAGTTCTCCAACTCACACCGTCATTGCGAGCGTAGCGAAGCAATCCAGGGCCGTTCGAGCGGAGGCATGGATTGCTTCGTCGGCTTCGCCTCCTCGCAATGACGGAGTTGGGATGTGCTGAGGCGGCTAGCTGCTGTCCGGATTCGGCGGTTCCGGCTCGGGCCGGCCGGTGTCGGACTCGTCCGACTCGGCGGACCAGTCGTCCGTGGTTTCGCGATCGGCCGCCTCGGTCTCCCGCGGCGGGACGGGCGTCATCTCGGTGCCCTCGTCCCAGCTCTGCGGCAGCCGCACCGGCGGGTGGCCGATCTTGCGGCAGACCTCCCGCACCAATTCTTCCGCCGACAGCGTGTCCAGTTGCGCGTCGAGCATCTCGTCTTCGACCAGCGACTCCCACGCCATCGCCCGCATGCATTCGGCGTCCACCCCGCGCTCGGGCTGTGCCGTCGCCTCGCCGACCATTTGGGCCGCGCGCTCGCGACGCTGCCGGCGGCGGGCTTCCTCGCCCGAGGCCTTGCGCTCGTCCCGCCGCGTCATGAAGCCGGTGCGGATCCGGTCGGTCAGGGCGACCGTCAGACGCACAGAGCGCGTCAGCCGCGCCTGGATCAGGCCAAAAGCCGGCGGCGGCGCCTTCGGGTCGTGATGCGCCCGCTCCTGCTGCCGCTCGGTCAGGCGCTTGCAGCGCATGTCGATCTCGGCCGCCTCGCGCAGCGTGGTCAGCGCCCAGCCCGTCCAATGCATGTCGGGGTCGGTCGGCCGGATCGGTTCGGATCGCGCCTCATTCATAGAACATAGCATGAACGAAGATCGCGGATGCGCGCAATGCACATTTCGTTTCCTCAGCGGGACGGCTCGCCGCGACCAAGCGGCGGACCGTCCCGCCGGACGATGCTCAGCTCTCCACCTGCCCGGATTTCGGCTGCAGGGCGATGTCGACCGAGAGGGTCTGGGTCTTGCCGTCGCGCAGCACCTCCATCGGGACGGCCGTGCCGGACGCGGTCTCCGCCACCAGCCGCGGCAGGTCCTTCGACTGCGCCACCGGCTTGCCGCCGAACGACACGATCACGTCGCCCTGGCGCAGGCCGGCCTTCAGCGCCGGGCTGTTCTTCTGCACCTCGGCGACGAGGGCGCCCTTGGCCGAGTCGAGGCCGGCCGCCTCGGCCAGCTCCGGCGTCAACGCCTGGATCTGCACGCCGAGCCAGCCGCGCTGGACGCTGCCATGCTCGCGGATCTGGGCGATCACCGACTTGGCCAGGTTGGACGGGATGGCGAAGCCGATGCCGACCGAGCCGCCCGAGGGCGAGTAGATCTCGCTGTTGATGCCGATGACCTTGCCGCCGGCGTCGAAGCTGGGGCCGCCGGAGTTGCCGGGGTTGATCGGCGCGTCGATCTGCAGGAAGTCTTCCAGCGGGTTGGAGTTGATGTCGCGGCCGCGGGCCGAGACGATGCCGGCGGTGACGGTGCCGCCGAGGCCGTAGGGGTTGCCGATCGCCATCACCCAGTCGCCGACCTGGGCGGCATCGCTGTCGCCCCATTCCACCGCGGTCAGCGGCTTGTCGGCCTTGACCTTGATCAAGGCGAGGTCGGTCTTCGGGTCGGTGCCGACCACCTTGGCCGGCAGCACGGTGCCGTCATTGAGGGTGACCGAGATTTCGTCGGCGTCCTTCACCACATGGTTGTTGGTG
The DNA here is from genome assembly GCF_052113205.1 of Inquilinus sp. YAF38. Taxonomy (NCBI): domain Bacteria; kingdom Pseudomonadati; phylum Pseudomonadota; class Alphaproteobacteria; order Rhodospirillales; family Rhodospirillaceae; genus Inquilinus; species Inquilinus sp. YAF38. The sequence goes on from NZ_JBFRCU010000016.1 coordinate 39,734, forward strand.
ACGATGTAGCCGGCCGGATCGATGATGAAGCCGGAGCCGGCGCCATGGATCGCCTGGCCGCCCCGCGGTCCGGGGCCGCGCGGGCCGTCGCGATCCGCGACCTGGGCCGGCCCCTGATGGCCGGTGATCGCGACATTGACGACACCCGGCATCACCTGGTGCGCCAGCCCGGCAAAAGAGCCGGAGGCGGCCGGAACGAGGGAGGCCGTGGCGACGGGGGCGGCCACCGGCGGCTGGCTCTCCGCCACGGCCGGGGCCCCGAAGGCCAGGACCGCCCCGACCGGCACGCCGATCAGGGCCGTGCCGACCAGCAGCGCCGCCGTCATCCGGCGCAGGCCGGGCCGCCGGCCGTCGAAGGGGGTCTTCATCTCCAACTCCACCAGTCTCGGATCGCCGACGTCATGGTGCGGCGTGTACCGGTGAAGATAAGATCGCGACGCTGAATTTGCCCTGGCGAGGGGATTACATCGGAGCAATCCATCCCTTGGCATCTCTGGACTGCCCCCGGAACGAAACGGAGGAGGTGATGCGGGCGGTCAGGGGGCGGATGCCCGGCACGCCGACGACGCGGCCGAGACGATCGATCCCGGCTCCAACAGGCGTCAGGAAATGCGATCCCGAACGACGGCTTTGCAGGGGAGAAGCCTGTGGACCTCGCCGAGCTCCTGGGCGTGATGGGCGCCCCATTCGATCAGGGAGGCCAGGATGGGCCGCAGGCTCTCGCCGAGCGGCGTGAGCAGGTATTCGATGCCCTGGCCGTCCTCGGCGCTGGGCTGCCGGCGCACCATCCCATGGTCCTCCAGCGCTCGAAGCTGCTCGATCAACACCTTCTGCGAGATGCCGGCAATGCGCTTCTCCAGCTCGCAGATGCGTTGCGGGCCATCCGACAGCACGTCGAGGATGACCGCCTTCCAGCGCCCTGAAAGGACGCCCAGCGCGCGCTCGACCGGCAGGCCCGGCAGTCTCTTGATGATCTTCATGGCCGACCACTGACCAAAGCGTGTGTGGATGGGATGGCTGCTGCCGAATACATCTTCGGGCAGGATCTAACCGGAGGAAGACCTATGGTTGACCTGTTCGAATCGCAAGTGCTCGGCGCCACCGTCGCGCTGAAGAGCCGCATCGTCATGGCGCCGATGACTCGCACGCGGACGTCCGAGGATGACGTCCCGAATGACCTGATGGCGACCTATTACGGCCAGCGGGCCGGGGCCGGCCTGATCGTGACCGAAGCCACCGACGTCGCCCCGTCCAGCAAGGGCTATGCCCTGACGCCCGGCATCCACACGGACGCCCAGCGGCAGGGCTGGCGCCTGGTGACCGATGAAGTCCACCGCCAGGGCGGCACGATCTTCATGCAGATCTGGCATGTCGGCCGGATGGCCCATCCGTCGCTCATGCCGGATGGCGAGGCCCCCTGGGGCGTGACCGAGGACAGGGCCGAGCACTCGGACGTGTTCGCCCATGGCGCGGATGGCAGGCTGGGCTTCATTCGTGCCGGCACGCCGAGGCGCCTCGGCACCGATGACGTCTCGGCCCTGGTCGGCACCTTTGCCCAGGCTTTCGCCAACGCGCGGCAGGCCGGCTTCGATGGCGTCGAAATCCACGGGGCCAACGGCTATCTGTTCGACCAGTTCATGAACTCGGCGCTCAACACCCGAACCGACCGCTACGGCGGCGGCCACGTCGAGGATCGCACGCGCTTCCTGATGGAGGTCGTCGACGCGGCGGTGCGAGAACTGGGCCCGGGGCGGGTCGGCGTTCGCCTGTCTCCGTTCGGCAAGTACAACTCCATGCCCGCGGACCCTCTCGCCGAAGAAACCCTGCTACATGTCTGCGAGGAACTGGGCCGCCGCAGCGTCGCATACCTGCATCTGGTCTACCAGCTGATGCCGGCGGGCAACATGGAGAGCAGCGAGTTCAAGGAGCGCCACATCGACCACGCGGTGCTGGCCAGGGTCCGGGCGGCGTTTCCCGGCACGATCATCTGGTGCGGCGGCTTCACCGACCGCGAGAGCGCCCAGGCGGCGCTCGACACCGGGCTGGTGGACCTGATCGCCTTCGGCCGGCCATACATCGCCAACCCGGACCTCGCCGAGCGACTCAAGCACGGCTGGCCGCCAGCCGAAGCGGACCCATCGACCTATTACACCCGGCGTGGCGACGTGGGTTACACGGACTTCCCGGCCTGTTCGACAGCAGCGGCGCACGCGCAGGCTGACCGCGGCGGGTCGAGCCGGCATCCGATGCCCTGAGGCGTCCCGCACACCGGGCCCGGTCAGTCGGTGCGCGGCGGGCGGTCGAAGTTTCGCGGTCGAGTTCGCGATAGGACGGTGCCCGGAATGCGGCACCCCGTTCCGACAGAAGCGGTATCCCTTGACCGAGGGATCGGTTCGCCCAAAGTAAGGAAGATCCTTACCGGGACCTCGCGATGATCACCAGCCGATTGACCAGCAAGGCGCAGACGACGATTCCGCAGCCGATCCGCGCCGCGCTGCGGCTGCGCGACGGCGACGAGATCGCTTATGAGATCGCGAGCGACCACGTGATACTGCGCAAGGCCAAACCTGCGCCGGCCGACGACCCCTTCCGGACCTTCGAGGAGTGGGAGTCCGAAGCGGACAGGCGGGCCTATGCCAAGCTTTAGGCAGGGCGAGGTCGTCAAGGTCCCGTTCCCCTAGACCGACCGGGCGAGGCGGCGCACGGACTGCTCTGGGTCGCGATGATCACCAGCGCCGAGAACCACGGCTGGCCGGAGGACGTGCCGATCACCGATCTTGGCGAGGCCGGCCTGCCGGCGCCGTCCATCATCCGCCCTCCAAGATCGCGACGATTGAGGCCCGCGACGCCGAGCCGATCGGGACCGTGTCGGCGGAGGTGACCGCCGCCGTCCTGGACCGGATCCTGCGAGCTTGGGCATTGATGGTCCCTGCTCGGTCCCCGACCCAATTTGGACAGTGTCACCGCAATTCCGCAGCTCTGGGCAGCCTGGGGTGGCACAAATAGTCCTAGCGGAACAACTCGCTATGCGAGCCGATACGGACCAAACTCAGCGTTTGGTCATCCGGCTTAGCGTATATCATCACCAGATCGGACTTCACGTGGCAATCACGATAACCCTTCCAATCGCCGCCAAGGGCGTGGTCGCGATAGCTCTCGGGCATCTTGGCGTCGGTCGCTAATAGCTCGATCATCGGGATCAACACATTGTCCAAGGCGGCATCCGTCCGTTTCTCACGCTTGTAGTCGCTCTTGAACTTTGTGGTGCGTCCAATCGTGCGCATCACAGGCCGTCCTTGGCGTCGTCCGCCGGAGGCGGCGGAGCGGGCGTCGCCGTGGCCGTCGCCGGGGTTGTGGGAGCCGGCGGCGGAGCCGTTTTTGGTGATACTGGATCCCAGGGAACCAACATATCGCTGGCACCGATGTCGAGCGCGGTTTCGACCAGTGCGTTGTAACTCGACTCAATGAGTCCTGGAGTCTTGATGTGATGATGCCAGCGCAGGATGTAGTGCGGATTCCAGATGATGGCGTTGCTCATCGGGCCGGACTTGCCAGCCTTGATATCAATGAACTCCAGTTCCTGAAGCTTCTTCATCCGAGTCATCCACGTGTGCTCGCCACGCTGCCCCCCAAAGCCAGAGGAGTTGGCCAAATCGCCATGCTTGTTGAGCACCACGAAGCTGTTATCCCAGGTGTTGCACCAAAGGGTCATATAGGTCGACGAGACCGGTGCCCCCTTTGTCATCTCGTCCATGATCTTGAGGATCAGCGGGAAGGTTTTCGGGATTGTGGCAAACCCCTTGTAGGCTGTGCGATGCCACAGCCAGGGCAACATTCCCGGCCAATGGAGATCGCGGATCGCGAGCTGCTTCTTCACAATCGCACTCGCCGCTCTTGTCGTTACCATTGTCGGGAAACTCCAAAAATCTGGGCCGATAGCACTGTCACCGCCGATGGGTCACAATATGAAGAGAAAATCGTTTTGAAACAATGATTTAGATTTCATCTGGCGTAACTCGAGTTTCGGGCCTGGCGCGATCTCAAACCATTAGGATTCGATGTTCATCGTAATACATCCGGAAAGATGCAATGGATAATGCAATGGGTTGCCAGTTTATTAAGCGATATCAATAGGTTAATTGTACCCTTAACTGTTCTTCTCATTCCTCGCTGTGCTTAAATGTGCTGACCGTGCTTCCCGTGCTGCCGGGATGGTCCGGAAGGGGTGGGGGTATTGATCCCGGGAGCGCAAGAGCACATTAAAGGGTTGTGGCTACAACGTAGCTCATAAACGGAAGTGATCTTATGGCTGCCACCGAAGTCGTTCGTGCTCGGGTTGATTCCAATCTCAAGAAGGAGGCTAGCGCCGTCCTTTCTGGGATGGGCCTCTCTGTGTCCGATGCGATCCGGATGATGCTAGTCCGCGTTGCGGCAGAGCGCGCGCTGCCTTTCGCGGTTCGCGAACCCAATCGCGAAACCCAGGCCAGTATGCGTGCTGCGGAGAGGGGCGAGATAGCACACTTCAGCAACGTGTCCGCGCTTATGGCTGATTTGAACGAAGAGGACGACGAACCGCCGGCAAAACCCACTCCAAAAAAGGAGGCGCCGGAGCGACTTGCAGGAGCGACCAAGAGTGCCCGCAAGTCGATGGGCCGGCCCGCTTCTCATGCTCGGCGCTAGCTAGAAGGATAAGCCGATCCGACGATCAGGTCGGCAAGCAGTATGCTGCGGATCACCGCGGCGAGGCATTCGCCTGCGAGCTCGCTCGGAGAGTCAGAGAAAGGAACATTTGAAAATCGAATCGAATCAAGGAGTTATCTAAGTATTTGATTCTGCTTTAGAATCTTGACTATCCATAATCTAGGAGCTACAATTTTCTTTGGTAGGCAACGCTGGAATCACCCCAAGTCGCCAATTCGCGGTGGCAGCCTTCCAGCAATGGGAGGTGGTACAGGGGCCGGGGGCCTACCACCCTTTCTGCAAGAAGCCGCAGTGCTCGAAAATGGGGCGTTGCTCTAGGGCCAGTTGCATTTCCCAGAGATCCGGCATCGTTTTGATACCGTAACCCATAATTCTACGATACCGGTCGCGCGCCATCCGAGGTCTAAGCAACTTTGCATATATCGGATCGCATTCTGCCGGCCTGTTTCTCTCGACGGCCTGAAAGAACGCGCCGGCTACGACATCAGCAAGTTGCAATCCTGCTCGCGCCTTGTGGTCCAATACAAATATTTCGTCAAAATCTATAACTGGCCAGTAGATATCACCCGTATCTATAACTAGCCTACCAGTACGGCTTTGCAAATATAATTTTTGTAAGTAATTATGAAAATCGATATATCTCATCCCACCTCTTCTTGAGAATACGATTCGAAGTTTTTGAGAACCTTTTTTTTCAGCAGGAACATGCCGATCGCAAAAATCCGTCACCCTCTCTAGCAAAAGCCGGCACATCCACCAATATAGCCAGGACTTATTTCCATCATCCAATTTACTGTTTTTATACTTTCTTATATTTTTCTTGTTCGACATAACCACAAAAAATCGACAGTCTTTAGAAGAAATAACCTCACAGGCTATTAGTTTCTTTGCCGAAATTAGATCGGCAAAATGCAGATGCGAAGATTGAACGTTCTTAAATTTGGATAAAATCTCCCTCACCCAACTCAGAGTCTTGGTATCATTTTCGACTCTAACTAGAAAACATGAAATAACTAGCCATTCACTAGCGCCGTTGGCGTCGAATGGTTTGATTTTATCAATTCCGGTATCTCCGGATTCGTCAATATATGTTACAAATTTAACGACCATGGCAATATCTACTTATTCCAGCTATCCAGAATGAAATCCGACACTTCCTTTGATACATTCTGCCAAGCAGCACTATTGTCGCTAGCGTTAACCACATAGACGGTGTCACTCGAATCCATCACAGCCCACAAAAAATCACACGCTTGTTTGGCAGTATAATTCGATCTAACATACCAATATGATTTATGTATCTTTGCCCAATCACCGAGAGATTTGATTTTTTCAATTACCTTCTCGTAATCCTGTCCCGGACTATAAAGGTCATATGAAATATGGAGATTGTTAGCCATAATCACCTCATTCAATAGGCATTCGAAAAATTGCCGCCGATCGCAAAATATAAACAGTATTCGGATTTTGGTATAGATCTGTCGGCTGAAGGTTTGTTATCTCACCCCTCCAGCCACGTATCCGCCCAGGACGACGTCGCCCATCTCGGATTGGTCGCGATGTTGTGCAGGCGCCGGCTGGCGACGGTGATGAAGGTGAACTCCGCCGCCACGATCAGCGGCAGCTGGTCCGACGCCCGCACCTGGAACTGCTGGTACAGGTCGATGCGCTTGGCGCGGTCGAGCTGTACCGCCGCCCGGTCGATCAGGTCGTTCATCGCCGGGTCGTCATAGCCGTACTGGTTCGAGAACGGCACGCCCGCCGGCAGGCCGCCGCGGTACAGGATGGTGGTCGAGATCGCCGGGTCGTTGCGGTAGACCGGCGAGCCGATCGCCAGGTCGAAGGCATGGTCGGTGTAGACCGCCTTGGTGTGGCCGGCCGCGTCGTTGGTCACCAGCGTCGCGTCGATGCCCACCGCCTGCAGCGCCTGGCGGAGGTAGTCGCCCATCTGGCGGGTCTGCTCGAACCACGGCGCCGGCAGCAGGCGCAGGGCGAAGCGGGTGCCGCCGTCCTGGCGCGGATAGCCGGCCTGGTCCAGCAGGGCCTCGGCCTTCTTCGGGTCGAAGGCGTAGGCGGGGACATCCGGCGTGTAGAAGGGCACGCCGGTCTTCGGCACCGGGCCGGTGGCCGCGTCGGCATAGCCGCGGAAGATGGTGCCGACCACATAGTCCCGGTCGATCGCATGGGCGATGGCGCGGCGGACGCGGACGTCCTGCAGCTCCTTGCGGCGGTGGTTGATCTCGACCGTCAGCTGGTAGGTGATGCCCTCATAGCCCTTGCGCACCACCGCGAGCTCCGGCAGGCCCTTCAGCCGCTCCAGCTCCTCCAGCGGCACGGCGGAGAAGGCGGAGAGCTGGATCTCCCCCGCCTCATGCGCCGCGACGATGGCGCCGCGGTCCGGCAGCACGCGGTAGACGATGCGGTCGAGCCAGGGCAGGCCGCCCGGGGCCCAGTAGGTCGGGTTCCGCTCCAGCAGGTAGTATTCGCCCGGCTTGTGCTCGCCGTAGCGGAAGGGGCCGGTGCCGACCAGCTGCTGGTTGTGCGGGTTGGTGTCGATGTCGACGCCCTCGTAGAGGTGCTTCGGCACCACGGCGGTCAGGGCCGGCAGGGCGTTCTCGACCAGCTGCAGCGGGATCGGCGTGGCGAAGCGGAGCACGGCGGTGCGGTCGTCCGGCGTGTCCACGCCTGCCAGGTCCTTGAACACCACCCGGCCGAGATTCTGCCGCTTGCTCCACAGCTCCGTCGCCGAGAAGGCGACGTCGGCCGAGGTGAAGGGCTTGCCGTCATGCCAGGTGACGCCGTCGCGCAGGGCGAAGGTGACGGACTTGCCGTCGGCGCTGCCCTGCCAGGCGGTGGCCAGCAGCGGGGTCAGCTTGCCGTCGGTGGCCATCTCGGCCAGCGGCTCGACCACCTTGCTGGCGACGTAGAACACGCCGTTGGAGGCGACCAGGGCCGGGTTGAGGTTGCGCGGCTCGGTGTCGGCCGCGACGGTCAGGGTGCCGCCCTTGACCGGATCCTGCGCCCAGGCCCGGCGGGGCCGCACCATCGACAGCATCGCGGTGGCGCCGACGCCGGACAGGAGGGCACGACGGGACAGCGGGAACCGGGGGGACATGGCGGACCTCGAGGCAAGGAGTCGGTCCAGTCTAGCCCAGCGCGGCGGCCCCACAAGGTAGAATCGGCCGAATAAACGACAAGTTGTCGTGAATTCGTAGCTGGCGCGCCGGCGGGTCGGGGCGATCGCGTGAAAGCAGTGCGACGTCGACAGCCTTGCATTGCCTCTCCCGCCTGGCGGGAGAGGTAATCTGCGCCCTATCCGCCACCGGAGACGCTTCAAGCGATTGCCCTGGCCGGCGGGACGCCGAGGATTGCGCCGGCCGCCGCCGCCATGCCACAACGGGGGCCAGCCCACAGGCCGGCGGTCGAGGCCCAGCCCTCCCGCCCGGGCCGGAACCAGGAGGAGACCGGGATGTCCCAGGACGCGATGGCGGCGCAGATGTCGGAGAAGCCGGGATTCATCGCCGCGCTGGACCAGAGCGGCGGGTCGACCCCCGGCGCGCTGCGGCTGTACGGCATCCCGGACAGCGCCTACAGCGGCGACGACGAGATGTTCCGGCTGATGCATGAGATGCGGGTGCGGATCATGACCGCGCCGGCCTTCACCGGCGACAAGGTGATCGGCGCGATCCTGTTCGAGAAGACCATGGACGGCCAGGCCGAGGGTAAGCCGGTGCCGACCTTCCTGTGGCAGGAGCGGGGCGTGGTGCCGTTCCTGAAGGTCGACAAGGGACTGCACCCGGAGGCCGACGGCGTCAGCCTGATGAAGCCGATCCCGGGGCTGGACGCGCTGCTGGAGCGGGCCAGGGCGCTGGGCGTCTACGGCACCAAGGCGCGCTCGGTCGCCAACCTGGCGTCGCAGAGCGGCATCGCCGCGCTGGTGGCGCAGCAGTTCGAGCTGGGGGCGCAGATCTCCGCCCACGGGCTGATGCCGATCCTGGAGCCGGAGGTGCTGATCAAGAGCCCCGACAAGGCCGGGGCCGAGCGGATCCTGCGGGAAGAGATCCTGAAGGGGCTGGACACGCTGCCGGCCGGGCAGCAGGTGATGCTGAAGCTGACCATCCCGGAGGAGCCGGGCTTCTATGCCGGGCTGATCGCGCACAAGGCGGTGGCCCGGGTGGTCGCCCTGTCCGGCGGCTACACCCGCGCCGACGCCTGCCGCCGCCTGGCCGCCAACCCCGGCATGATCGCCAGCTTCTCGCGCGCTCTGGTCGAGGAGTTGAAGCGCGACATGAGCGATGCGGAGTTCAACGCGGCGCTGGCGAAGGCGGTGGACGAGATCTATCGGGCGTCGACGGCGCAGGGGTAAGGGCCGCCCCCACACCGTCATTGCGAGCGCAGCGAAGCAATCCATGCATCAGTTCGTGCGGAACGATGGATTGCTTCGTCGGCTTCGCCTCCTCGCAATGACGGTGAGGAATGGCGGAGGCATCCCAGCGGACCAGAACAATTCGTGACCATTCCCGTGCGTCGGGGCTGGTGCCGGCGCGGCGCGCCCCTATAGTGCGCGCATGATCGCGCCGCCCGCCCTCGCCTTCTCATTGCCGGATGCCGAGCCGCTGGTGCTGGCGCCGGAGGGCGGCGTGCTGCTGACCGCCGATGGCGAGCTGATGATGCTGGACCCGGCGGCGCTGCGCCGGCGGGTCGACGGGCCGCCGCTGCTGCTGTGCCACGCCAAGGCCGTCGGCCGGCGCTGTGGGCTGGAGGTGATGGGCGCCTTCGACCTGCTGGAGCTGTTCGCCTTCGCCCGGCCCGGCCGGTTCTGCGCGCCGACGCCGCGCGGCCTCGCGGCAGCGCTGGGCCTGCCGGTGCCGGCCAGCCTGGAGGATGCGGCGATCACCCTGCCCCGGCTGGCCGAGACGCTGCTGCGCGGCCTGTCGATCCCGGCCGCCGACGAGCGCAGCGACCCGGCGGCGCTGGCGGCGCGGATGGGCGAGGCCGGCTGGCCCTGGGCGCCCTTCGTGGCGCGGGCGCTGGGGCTGCGCGCGCCGGTCGAGGACCACCGCAAGCGCGGCGCCTACCAAATCTGGGCCCATCTGCCGGAATGGGAGGCCGAGCCGCCGAACCCGCCGCCGTCGCAGCATGGGGTCGAGCCGCGCGAGGCCCGCGCCCGCCTGGCCCTGATGCTGGGCGAGGGCGCCGAGCCGCGGCCGCAGCAGGGCGACTATGCCAGCGCCGTGGCCGCCGCCTTCGCCCCCCGCCCGGCGCCGGACGAGCCGACCGTGGTGCTGGCCCAGGCCGGCACCGGCACCGGCAAGACCCTGGGCTACCTGGCCCCGGCCACGGTCTGGGCGCAGAAGAACGGCGCGCCGGTGTGGGTGTCGACCTACACCCGCAACCTGCAGCACCAGATCGACGGCGAGATGGACCGGCTGTTCCCGGACCCGGTGCTGAAGGCCCGCCAGGTGGTGCTGCGCAAGGGGCGCGAGAACTATCTGTGCCTGCTGAACTACGAGGATGCGGTGCGCGGCCTGGCGCTGAACCCGCGCGACGCGGTGCCGCTGGGGCTGATGGCGCGCTGGGCCGCGGCGACCCGCGACGGCGACCTGACCGGCGGCGACTTCCCCGGCTGGCTGGGCGACATCATCGGCCGGCCGAACAGCACGGCCCTGGCCGACCGGCGCGGCGAATGCATCCATTCCGGCTGCCCGCATTACAGCCGCTGCTTCATCGAGCGCGGCATCCGCCGGGCGCGCAAGGCGCAGATCGTCATCGCCAACCACGCGCTGGTGATGATCCAGGCGGCGCTGGGCGGGGTGGACGACCGCGACGCGCCCAGCCGTTTCGTCTTCGACGAGGGGCACCACCTGTTCGAGGCGGCGGATTCCGCCTTCGCCGGGCACCTGACCGGGCTGGAGGCCACCGACCTGCGGCGCTGGCTGCTGGGCCATGAGGAGGGCGGGCGCCGGGCCAGCCGCGGCCGCGGGCTGAAGCGCCGGGTCGAGGACCTGCTGCCGGGCGAGGAGGCGCTGGCGACGGTCGACGACATCGAGCGCGCCGCCCGCGCTTTGCCCGGCCCGGGCTGGGGCCGGCGCATCCATGGCGACGACCCGCGCGGCCCGGCCGAGCGCTTCCTGGCGCTGACCCGGACCCAGGTCTATGCCCGGGCCCAGGGCGCCGACGGGCCCTACACGCTGGAATGCGACACCAGCGATCCGGTCGAGGGGCTGGTCGACGCCGCCTTGGCCCTGGACGCCGCCTTGGCCGAGCTGCAGGCGCCGCTGCAGGCCCTGGCCAAGGCGTTCCGCGACCGGCTGGACGAGGAGGCCGGGTCGCTGGACCCGAACCAGCGCCAGCGCCTGGACGCCGCCGCCCGGTCGCTGGACCGGCGGGCGAAGATGGAGATCGGCGGCTGGCGCGGCATGCTGAAATCCCTGAGCGAGCCGACGCCGCCCTGGCTGGTCGACTGGTTCGGGATCGAGCGGGTGGAGGGGCGCGAGCTCGATTTCGGCTTCTACCGCCACCATGTCGACCCGACCCGGCCCTTCGTCGACGCGCTGGTGCGGCAGGCGCATGGCGTCGTCGTCACCTCCGCCACCCTGACCGACGGCGCCGGCGACGATCCCGACGACTGGCGGGCGGCCGAGGACCGCACCGGCGCCGGCCACCTGCCGCGCCCGGCGATCCGCGCCCAGGTGGCCTCGCCCTTCGACTATCCGGCGCTGACCCGGGTGCTGATCGTGCGCGACGTGCGCAAGGACGACCTGGAGCAGGTCGGCGCCGCCTATCGCGAGCTGTTCCTGGCGGCGGGCGGCGGCGCGCTGGGGCTGTTCACCGCCGTGACCCGGCTGCGCGCGGTGCACCACGCCATCGCCCCGGCGCTGCAGGCGGCAGGGCTGCCGCTCTATGCCCAGCATCTCGACGGCATGGATGTCGGCACGCTGGTCGACATCTTCCGCGGCGAGACCGACGCCTGCCTGCTGGGCACCGATGCGGTGCGCGACGGCGTCGACGTGCCGGGCCGGGCGCTGCGGCTGATGGTGTTCGACCGGGTGCCCTGGCCGCGCCCCGACATCCTGTCGCGCGCCCGCGGCCTGCATTTCGGCAAGCAGCGCTGGAGCGACATGCAGACCCGCTTCCGGCTGAAGCAGGCCTTCGGCCGGCTGGTGCGGCGGGCCGACGACCGCGGCGTCTTCGTGCTGCTGGACCCGATGATGCCGACCCGCCTGTGCACCGCCTTCCCGCCCGGCGTCGAGGTCCAGCGCATCGGCCTGGCCGAGGCGGTGGCGATCACGAAGGAGTTCCTGGCCCTTGAGCCGGCGGCCGCCGTCACTCACCTGGACGGGAGGGTCGAATGAGCTGGCGGCTGCGCGATGCGAGAGACCGGTTCAGCGAGCTGGTCGAGAAGGCGCTGACCGAAGGTCCGCAACATGTGACTCGTCGCGGCCGGCCGACGGTGGTGGTGATTTCCGAGGCCGAGTATCAGACGCTGGTCAAGCCGCGCCAAAGCCTAGCCGAATATCTTCTGTCCGCACCGAAGGTCGACATCGAGTTCGAGCGGGTGAACGTTCCGCTCCGCGACGTCGACCTTTGACACGGATCGAGCGAATTTCCGACTCTCGGCGCTTTGGAATCCGTCATTGCGAGACGCGCGGCGCCGTGATCCATCCAGGGATGCGCACCGCTTGGATGGCCACGCCCCTTCGGGGCTCGCCATGACGGTTCGGTTGGATTGAGCCTTGCTCAACCCGACCTGCGATTCCACACCTCCGATATCACCTCCTCCACCGCCTGGCCCAGCAGCGCCAGGTCCTGCGGACGGGACAGGCGGTGGTCGCCGTCCTTGACCAGGGTCAGGCGGACATCCGGGCCGGTCAGGGCCTCGGCCAGCTTCAGGCTCTGGCGCCAGGGGACGTCGGGGTCGGCCATGCCGTGCAGCAGGCGCACCGGGCCGGCGAAGGGCACCGGGCCGCGCAGCAGCAGGTGCGAGCGCGCCTCCTGAATCAGCCGCCAGGTGATGCGATAAGGGCCGTCGCCATAGGCCGAGGGGCGGTCGACGAAGCCGTTGCGCCGCATCCGCGCCAGGCCCATCTCGCCCAGGGCCGGCAGCATCAGATCCTCGGTGAAGTCCGGCGCGGCGGCGATGCCGACCAGCCCCGCCACCCGGCCCGGCCGGGCCAGCGCGGCGCAGGCGGCGACCCAGGCGCCCATGGAGGAGCCGACCAGGATCTGCGGGCCCTCGGTCAGCCGGTCCAGCACCAGCAGCGCATCGGCGATCCAGTCGCCCAGCGTCAGATCGGTGAAGGCGCCGCCGGAGGCGCCGTGGCCGCGATAGTCGAAGCGCAGGAATTCGAGGCCGCGGTCGGCGGCGACGCCGTCGAGGAAGGTCGCCTTCTCTCCCGCCATGGAGGAGCGGAAGCCGCCGCAGAACACCAGGCCCGGCCGGCCATCGCCTTTGCCCGTGCGGCGGCGCCAGGCGACCGGCGTGCCGTCGACGGCCGGGAGTGTTCCGGTCTCCTCGGTCATGGCGTCGCCAGCAGGTCGCGGTAGAGGGCGACATAGTCGACCGCCGCACGGTCCCAGCTGAAATCCTGGGCCATGGCGCGGCGCTGCAGCTGCGCCCACAGCGCCCGGTCGCGCCACAGGCCGCAGACCCAGCTGATCGTGCCGGCCAACGCCGGGCCGGTCGGGTCGTCGAAGCTGAAGCCGGTGGCGCGGTCCTCGACGATGGCGTCGTGGGTGGCATTGACCACGGTGTCGGCCAGGCCGCCGGTGCGGCGCACCAGCGGCAGGGTGCCGTAGCGCAGCGCGTACATCTGGGTCAGGCCGCAGGGTTCGGTGCGCGACGGCACCAGCAGCACGTCGGCGCCGGCCTGCAGCAGATGCGACAGCGCCTCGTCATAGCCGATGCGGACGGAGACCCGGCCGGGATACGTCGCCGCCGCAGCCTGGAACCCGGCCTCGAGCCCGGCGTCGCCGGAGCCGAGCAGCACCAGCCGGCCGCCGCCCGCGAGCAGCGCCGGGATCGCCTCGAGCAGCAGGTCGCAGCCCTTCTGCCCGGTCAGCCGGCTGACCATGGCGAAGAGCGGCGAGCCGTCATCCTCCGGCAGGCCGAATTCCTTGAGCAGCGCCGCCTTCGACAGTGCCTTGCCGGACAGGTCGTCCGGCCCGTAGGGCGCCGGCAGATGCGGGTCGCGGCGCGGATCCCACACGCCGTAATCGGTGCCGTTGACGATGCCGACCAGGTCGGCGGCACGGGCGGCCAACAGGCCGGACAGGGCGTAGCCGTAGTCCGGCGTCTGGATCTCCCGCGCATAGGTGCGGCTGACCGTGGTGATGCGGTCGGCGTAGTGCAGCCCGGCCTTGAGGAAGCCGACGCCGCCGAAATACTCCAGCCCGTCGATCGCCAGGCTTTCGGGCGGCAGGCCGAGCTCCGCCGCCGTCGCGGCCGGGAACCAGCCGGGGAAGCCGATATTGTGGATCGTCGTGACCGTGCGCGGCCTCTTTACGTTCAGGGGGGGGGCACCGGCCGCCTGGAACGCCAGATAGGCCGGGGCCAGGCCGGCCTGCCAGTCATGGCCGTGCACGATGTCCGGCCGCCAGCGCGGATCGGCGCCGAGGCCGAGGCGGGCGGCGGCCCAGCCGAGGGCGGCGAAGCGGCGGTGGTTGTCCGGCCAGTCCTGCCGGTCGGGGCCTTGATAGGGGTTGCCGGGCCGGGCGAACAGGCCGGGGCAGTCGAGCACATAGGCCGGGACGGCGATGCCGTCGAGCTCGGCCAGCATCAGTTGCGCCGGGCCGCCGCCGAACAGCGCCGGGTCCTCCAGCACCACCTCCGGCCGGCGCATCGCCTGCAGCACGGCGGGATAGGCCGGGACCAGGACCCTCGCCGCGACCCCGGCCGCCGCCAGCGCCGGCGGCAGCGCCCCGGCGACATCGGCCAGGCCGCCGGTCTTGACCAGCGGATAGATCTCCGACACCGCGTGCAGGACGTTCATGCGGCCAACCCTCCACTTGGAAGAAATGGGTCGTCATCCCCGCGAAAGCGGGGATCTCTTACCGTGCGGACAGACAGGCGGTCGAGAGATTCCCGCTTTCGCGGGAATGACGGTGAAAGGAGTGGTCGGCGAGACCTCAATCCAGCGCGTCGATCATCGGCTGGGTGATCAGGACGATGCCGCTCTCGGTGCGGTGGAAGCGCTTGGCGTCGAGCTCGGGGTCCTCGCCGACCACCAGCCCTTCGGGGATCTTCACGCCATGGTCGATCACCACCCGGGTCAGCCGGGCGTGGCGGCCGATGTCGCATTCCGGCAGCACCACCGCCTCGTGCAGCCGGGCGAAGGAGTTGACCCGCACCTTGGAGAACAGCACCGACTGGCGGACGGTGGAGCCGGAGACGATGCAGCCGCCGGACACCGTGCTGTTCACCGCCTTGCCGACCCGGGCCCCATCCTCGAACACGAACTTCGCCGGCGGCAGCTGCTCCTGATAGGTGTGGATCGGCCAGTCGCGGTCATAGAGGTCGAGCGCCGGGGTCACCGTCGTCAGGTCCATATTGGCTTCCCAATAGGCGTCGATGGTGCCGACGTCGCGCCAATAGGGCTCGACGTAGCTCGGGTTCGGGATCGCGCTTTCGGAGAAGCGGTGGGCGCGGACATGGCCGCTCTCGACCAGGAACGGCACGATGTTCTTGCCGAAATCATGCTCCGAGGTCGGGTCGGCGGCGTCGCGGCGCAGCTGCTCGGCCAGGAAGCGCATGCTGAACACGTAGATGCCCATGCTGGCCAGGGCGATGTCGGGGCGGCCGGGCATCGGCGGCGGGTCGGCCGGCTTCTCCAGGAAGCTGGTGACGCGCCACTGGTCGTTGACATGCATCACGCCGAAGGCCGTGGCCTCCATGCGCGGCACCTCGACGCAGCCGACGGTGATGTCGGCGCCGCTGCGGACGTGATCCTCGATCATCGCCGCGTAATCCATCTTGTAGACGTGATCGCCGGCCAGGATCAGGACATGGTCCGGGCCCTCGGCCTCGAAGATGTCGAGGTTCTGCCAGACCGCATCGGCGGTGCCGCGGTACCACATCGCCTCGTCCACCCGCTGCTGCGCCGGCAGCAGGTCGACGAACTCGTGCATCTCGGCGCGCAGATAGCCCCAGCCGCGCTGCAGGTGGCGCAGCAGGCTGTGCGACTTGTACTGGGTCAGCACATAGATGCGGCGGATGCCGGAGTTGATGCAGTTCGACAGGGCGAAGTCGATGATCCGGAACTTGCCGCCGAAATAGACCGCGGGCTTGGCCCTGCGGTCGGTCAGCTGCTTCAGCCGGCTGCCCCTGCCGCCGGCGAGGACCAGGGCGATGGTGCGCTTCGGAAGCTGGCGGATCGGGCCGTCGTCACGCATCCAGGGGGTCCTCCCGGCTTGGGTGTTTGCCGCAGAGTAACATCAGCTTTCGCGATCCGGCACCGCCCGTTTGCGGCAAATTTTGTTTGTTTTTCAGCCGGCCGGGAATTGCGGCGCGTAGACCGCCAGCAGCAGCGACAGGGTCAGCACCGAGACCACGGTCGAGACCAGGATCACCGCCGAGGTGCGCTCGACATAGACGCCGTAGCGCTGGGCGACGACGAAGGTCAGCGCGCCGGTCGGCAGCGCCGCCAGGATCACGGCGCTGGCGGTCCAGAACGGGTCCA
Source organism: Inquilinus sp. YAF38 (assembly GCF_052113205.1). Taxonomy (NCBI): domain Bacteria; kingdom Pseudomonadati; phylum Pseudomonadota; class Alphaproteobacteria; order Rhodospirillales; family Rhodospirillaceae; genus Inquilinus; species Inquilinus sp. YAF38. Next base: position 56,113 of record NZ_JBFRCU010000016.1, read on the forward strand.
TCGGGAAGATGGTCGCGGCCAGGCCCCAGGTGATCAGCGGCTGCCACACCAGCTTGAGCACCGAGATCCAGCCGACCTCACGGAGGCCGGTGCGCAGCGTCTGGCTGGCCATGAACAGGCCGATGGCGAAGAGGGCGCAGGGGCTGGCGGCGGCGCCGAGCAGCGACAGCAGCGTCGCCAGCGGCACCGGCACGGCGAGGCCGGACCAGGACCACAGCACGCCCAGCACCGGCGCCACCACCAGCGGGTTCTTCAAGAGCGCCACGGCCACGTCGCGCAGCGCCGCCAGGATGCCGCGGCCCCGGCTGCCGGTCAGCTCGAGCGCGACCACGGCGAGGCCGACGCAGGCGACGCTCATGATCACGGTGGCCAGCGACGCCGGCGGCAGGCCGCGAGCCGGGCCGAAGGCGGCGGCGAACAACGGGATGCCCATGTAGCCGGTGTTGGAGAAGCCGGCATTCATGCCCTGCATCGTCGCCTCGCCGGCATCGGCGCGGTGGATCAGGGCGCCGAGGATCGAGCCGAGCAGCCACACGGCCAGGACGCCGCCGAGGAAGGCACCGATGAAGTTGAGGTTGAGGATTCCGGCCACCGGGGTGCGGGCCATGGCCAGGAACAACAGCGCCGGCAGCGCGATCCAGTAGACGAAGGCGTTCAGCGCCTCCGACTGGGCCCGGCCGAGCAGCCGGATGCGCCCGGCGAAGGTGCCGAGGAAGATCACGCCGAAGACCGGCAACGCCACGTCGATCACCGCCTGCATGGCGCCCCTCATGCCATGCCCGGCCGGGACGGGGAAGCGCGGCGAGGGGAGGCTGGGTTGCAAAAGAGCGCGCCGGCCGGCAAAGCCTGTCGAATGTTTGTCCGCGGCCCCCTCGCCTTGACGCCCCGCGGCGTTCCGCGCATATCCGGAACGATCCTTCCCACGACTCGCAGGCCCAGCGGAGACTGCCATGACGACCGACGCCCACGGCGCCCTGATCTACACCATGGTGCTCGCCTCCGTGGCCGACACGAACATGACCGATGCGGAGCTGGAGACGCTGTCGGAGATGGTGCGGTTCCTGCCGGTGTTCCGCGACTTCGACATCGACCGCATTCCGGAGCTGACCCGCGACTGCATCGAGCTGCTGCAGGAGGATGACGGCATCGACAACGCTCTCGACATCATTGCCGAGGCACTGCCGGAGCATCTGCGCGAGACCGCCTATGCCATCGCCTGCGATTCGGTGGCGGCGGACGGCACGGCCAGCCAGCCGGAGCTGCGCCTGCTGGAGCTGATGCGCGACAAGTTCGAGGTCGACCGGCTGGTGGCGTCGGCGATCGAGCGCGGGTCGCGCGCCCGGCACAGGACCTTGTAGCCGCGAGCGGCCTTCCCGCCGCCGGCGTCACGACAAAAAGGGGGGCTCATGCGGGGGAGCATGTTCGGCAGATTATGGGCCGCCGCGGCCCTGCTGGCTGTCGCCGGCGGTGCTGCAGCCCAGGAGCAGGCCACTCCCGCCCCGGCAGCGGCCGCGACGATCCAGGTCGGCGGCGTCACCCTGACCGCATGCCAGCCCGATCTCGGCGGCTTCTGCGGCACGATCGGCCGCCCCCTGGATCCCGCCGGCAAGCTGCCCGGCACCGTGACGATCGGCTTCGAGTTCTACCCGCATCGCGACGCCGGCCAGCCGGCCGAGGGCGTGGTCCTGGCCCAGGAGGGCGGGCCGGGCTATTCCTCGACCGGCACGCGCGAGGGCTATCTGCGGCTGTTCGAGCCGCTGCGCGGCCGGCGCGACGTGCTGCTGGTCGACAAGCGCGGCACCGGCCTGTCCGACCCGATCCAGTGCCAGGCGCTGCAGGAGGCCGGCGAGTTCGTGCCCGCCGCGATCGCCGCTTGTGCCAAGCAGTTGGGCCCGGCCGCCTGGATGTACGGCACCACGCTGGCCGCCGACGACGTGGCGGCGGTGCTGGACGCGCTGCAGATCGGCGAGGTCGACTATTACGGCGACAGCTACGGCACCTGGTTCGGCCAGGTCTTCGCCCAGCGCCACCCGGACCGGCTGCGCACCATCGTGCTGGACAGTGCCTATCCGACCCTCGGCCTGTCGCCCTGGTTCGAGACCGAATGGGCCACCGCCCGCGACGGCTTCGAGCAGGTGTGCCGGCGCTCGCCCAGCTGCCGCGCGCTCGGCGGCCGGTCGCTCGACCGGATCGAAAAGCTTGTGGCGGCGCTGCGGGCCAAGCCGGGCAAAGCCGAGGCGCCGGACGGCGACGGCAACACGGTCGGCATCGCGGTCGACGCCCCGACCCTGTTCCTGACCATGAACAGCGCCGGCGGCAGCCCGACCTTCTACCGCGACCTGGACGCCGCGGCCCGCGCCTGGCTCGACGCGAAGGACCCGGCGCCGCTGCACCGGCTGATGGCCGAGGCGGTGTCCTGGAACACGCCTGGCAGCGACCCCACCGCCTTCTCCACCGCGCTCTACGTCTCGGTGGTCTGCAGCGACTATCCGCAGCTGTTCCGCGCCGATGCGTCGCGGTCCGAGCGGCGGCGCCAGCTGATGCGCGCCACGGCGCAGAAGCAGGCGACCGACCGCGACGTCTACGCCCCCTTCACCATTGCCGAGGTCGACACCTCGCCGCACAAATGGGAACGCCGCGACCTGTGCCTGGACTGGCCGGCCCCGCCGAAGGGTGTGGTCCCGGGCACTGCCGCCGACCCGAAGGCGGCGTTCCCGAATGTGCCGGTGCTGGTGTTGTCGGGCGACATCGACAGCGTCACCTCGCCGATCGAGGGGCTGGAGACGGCGCGGCTGTTCCCGGATGCGACCTATGTGCAGGTTCGCAACCTGACCCACATCACCGCGATCACCGACCAGGCGATCTTCGTGCCGCCGAAGGGCGCCGACGCCACCGGCTGCGTCGCCCCGATCGTGCTGAACTTCGTGCGTTCGGGCGGCGATGCCGGCGACACCTCCTGCACCCAGCGGATCCGGCCGATCCGCACCGTGCCGGCCTTCGCGATCAAGGCGGCCGATGTGGCGCCGGCCACCGCCGACGCCGGCAATGCCGGGACCGACGCCGATCTGCGCCTGGCCGCGGCGACGGCAGAGACGGTGGGCGACGTGCTGGCGCGCTATTTCGTCAACAGCGGTGGCAAGGGCGTCGGGCTGCGCGGCGGGACCTTCACCTTCGAGGCCTCCGACACCGGCCACAGCTTCACCCTCGATCAGATCCGCTGGGCCGAGGACCTGGCGGTGTCCGGCACGATCCGCTGGGACCAGTCGACCGGCGACGTCACCGCGGATCTCACCCTGGCCGGCGTGGCGACAGGCACTCTGGCCTTGGCTTGGAACGACCGCGACATGGATGCGGTGGCCCGGATGACGGGGATGATCGACGGCAGGGCGGTGGCGGCGGAAAGGATTGCGCCGTAAGGGCTCGGCGCCGCCTTTCTTTTTATTCTCCCCCCTTCCCTCGCTGGGGGTGGGGCCTTGGCACTTTTCTTACTTTTTGGCCGTCATTCCCGCGAAAGCGGGAATCTCTTTCCGATCGCGGCGCGAGATCCCCGCTTTCGCGGGGATGACGAGTTTTGGGACGACGGCAGGCCCATTCGCGCGCGGACGCGCGCAGACCCCTTCCCCTGCCCCCCTCCCGCAAGGGGAGGGGGAGAGTAGGAAGGCGTGGCGGGCCTAAGTTCTTGCTCAGAAGTACTTCGCCAGATTCTCCCGGATTCTCTCCAGCACCGGCCGCTCCCGGTCGGGCAGCTCGAAGCGGCGGCCGGTGATGGTCTCGAAGGCGCGGACATAGACCTGGGCGGTGGCGCGGATCACCTCCACCGGGATCTCCGGGATCGGGTCCTTGTACGGGTCGCAGCGCGCCGCCACCCAGCTGCGCACGAAATCCTTGTCGAAGCTGTCCGGCCGCTCGCCGCCGGCGAAGCGGTCCTGATAGCTGTCCGCGAGCCAGTAGCGGCTGCTGTCCGGGGTGTGGATTTCGTCGGCCAGGACGATGCGGCCCTCGGCATCGGTGCCGAACTCGTATTTGGTGTCGACCAGGATCAGCCCGTGCCGGGCCGCGATCTCCTGCCCGCGGGCGAACAGGGCGAAGGCGTAGTCGCTGAGCTGCCGCCATTGCGCCGCGGTGAGCAGGCCCTGGCTCACGATCTCCTCCGGCGTCAGCGGCTCGTCATGGCCGCCGTCGAAGGCCTTGCTGGTCGGGGTGATGATCGGCTGCGGCAGCTTCTGGTTGTCGCGCAGCCCGTCCGGCAGGCACACGCCGTACATCTGGCGCTGGCCGGCCTTGTACAGGGTGAGGACCGACGTGCCGGTGGTGCCGGYCAGATAGTCGCGGACCACGATCTCGACCGGCAGGATGTCGAGCCGGCGGCCGACCACGACATTCGGGTCAGGGTATTCCAGCACGTGGTTCGGGCAGATGTCGCGCGTCTCTTCGAACCAGAAGCGCGCGGTCTGGGTCAGCACCTGGCCCTTCAGCGGGATCGAGGCCAGGATCCGGTCGAAGGCGCTGATCCGGTCGCTGGCGATGATGATCCGCCGCCCGTCCGGCAGGTCGTAGTTGTCGCGCACCTTGCCGCGGTAATGCGCGGGGAGCTCCGGGATCGTCGCGTCGGCGAGCACCGGATAGGGGCGATCGTCCAGGGCCGTGAAATCCATCAGTCTCGTCCTTCGGCAGGTCGGCGAAATCTTTAGCGCGGCCGGGTTCCGGACACATCCGAAATCGGGCATCCTGCGGCGGTGCCGGCGACAGCGGTGCCCAGCGAGACGATCGGAGGGCCCCATGGCACAATCCTACAAGCGGCTGCTGCTGAAGCTGAGCGGCGGCGCCATGGCCGGCGCCGACGGGTCGATCTTCGGCGCCGCCGCGATCGACCACATCGTCGGCGAAATCCTGGCGGTGCGCGCGCTGGGCATCGAGATCGCGGTGGTGATCGGCGGCGGCAACGTGTTCCGCGGCCGCGTCTCCGACGCCTGGCACATCGAGCGGGCGGAGGCCGACAACATCGGCATGCTGGGCACCGTGATCAATGCGGTGATGCTGCGTGCGGCGCTGACCGCGCGGTCCGCCGAGGTGCGGGTGATGAGCGCGGTGCCGATCCCGTCGATGGCCGAGCCCTATATCCGGCTGCGCGCCGACCGCCACCTGGCCAAGGGTGCCATCGTCGTGCTGGCCGGCGGCAACGGCCAGCCCTATGTCACCACCGACTACCCATCGGTGCAGCGGGCGATCGAGCTGCGCTGCGACGCGGTGCTGGCGGCCAAGGACGGGGTCGACGGCGTGTTCACCGCCGATCCGCGCACCGACCCGACAGCGCGCAAATACGCCAGCCTGGCCTTCGCCGACGCGATCGCGCAGGAGCTGAAGGTGATGGACCAGTCGGCGATCCTGCTGGCGCGCGACCATGGGCTGCCGCTGCATGTCTTCGCCTTCGACCGGCCGGGCGCGATGCAGCGGATCTGCCGCGGCGAGCCGATCGGGACGCTGATCGCACCGGATGCGGTCACGGTGCTGGCGGAGGACTGAGAGGAGTACGGTTCGCCCCCGCCCCACCCATTCGGGAGATGACAGCCCGCGGCCCGCCGCCGCGACCGGACGGTGATCCTGTACTGCGCCTCCGGCGGCCGCTCGGCCCTGGCCGGCAAGGCGCTGCAGGACTTCGGCTACACCGACGTCCGCAACCTCGGCGCCTTCAAGGACTGGGCTGAGGCGGGAGGCGCGGCGGAGGCGGTGCCGGAGAAGAGGTGAGGACGTCGCTACCAAGAAAGCGCGTTACCTCTCCCGCCTGGCGGGAGAGGTCGGACGTCCGAAGGACGGCCGGGTGAGGGCTGGCCCGGGCCTCGACAAAGAGCCCTCACCCGGAGCCGCTTCGCGTCTCCGACCTCTCCCGTAAACGGGAGAGGCTAGGCGAGCGACATCCGAGGGATGTATGAACTGCCCCCTCACCCCTCCGGCACAACCTTCTCATCCAGGAAATCGCCAATGGCCCGGAACGCCTGCAGGCGGTTCTTTTCCATCAGCACCATGTGGGTGCCCTCGCCGATCTCGACCCACCGGCGGTAGGGCGCGCCGGTGAGACGGGTGAAATAGTCCTGCGCGACGGCGAGCGGCACGTCGAGGTCCCATTCGGCGTGGACCAGCAGCACCGGGACGCTGATGGCGCCCGGATCATAGAACGGCCGGCCGACGGACCAGTATTCTCGCGTGTCGAGGATCGGTCCGGTGCCGGCGCGCATGGTCGGCGGGGTCTGCGCCCGGCCCTGCGGGTCGGTGGCCAGTGCCGCCTCGGCCCAGGTCTCGAACCAGCCCTCCGGGATCAGCCCGTCGCGCTTGGCCTCCGGCGCCCCTTCCAGCCAGCGCGCCTTGCCTTGCAGCACCGGGATCCGTCGATACGCGCCGAGCGTGCCGCCGGGGTCGATCCGGGCCTGGCCCGGGTTCAGCCATTGCGGCGCCACCAGCGCCAGCTTCGCCACCTTGGCGTTGTTGCGGCTGGTGTAGGCGCCGGCGACCGAGCCGCCCCAGGACATGGCGACGATATTGGTCCGCGCCAGGCCGCGCCGCTGCAGCACGAAATCGACCGCGGTCGAGAAGTCGCGCATCCCGGCTTCGGTCCGGCCCAGCGGCGGGCTCTCCTCCGGCGGCCGGTCCATCTCCGGCGGCTTCGTCGAGCCGCCGGTGCCGCGGACATCGACGGCATGGACGTCGTAGCCGCGGCCGGCCAGCCAATCCATGAAGGAGAAGCCGCCGACCGGCACGTCGAACAGCGTGCCGGAGGAATAGGTGGCGCCGTGCATCAGCACGATGCTGCGCTCCGGCGAGAAGCTGCGCATCCCGGCCGGCCGCTTGTTGCGGATGTGCAGGTCGATGCCCGGCGTGTCGCTGGGGATCATCAGATCCTCGACCGCGATCTCGGCGGCCGGCGCGTCAGAAAGTGTGGTCATGATGTCGGCTCCGGTCACGCGAAGGTCCAGTCGAAGCGGTCGCCGCAGCGGGTGATGCGGCCGGCCGAGCTTTCGGGGAAATGGCCGGGCAGGACGAGGGCGCCGCTCTCGGCCGCATGCTCCAGCAGCCAGCGGCGGGAGGCGCGCGCCGGCTCCGGGAACTCGCAGTAGCGGGAGTTCCAGCCGGGCTCGTAGACCTGCAGCGGGTGATGCATCACGTCGCCGGCGAACAGCGCCTCCTCGCCGCGCGAGCGCAGGCGGATCACCGCGTGGTCGATGCTGTGCCCCGGCGCCGGGTGGAAGGAGATGCCATCCAGCACCTCGCCGCCATCGACCGCGACCAGATCCGCCAGCCCGGCCTCGAGCACCGGCCGGACGCTGTCCTGGTAGACGCCGTCGAGCGGCGGATGATGGGGTGCGCCGAGCGCCGGGTCAGGACGGAAGCCGGGCGCCGACGGATCGGTCAGGCTTTCGCCATAGCGCTGCTCGACCGCCGAGAAATGGTGGCGGGCGTTCGCGAAGGTCGGCATCCAGCGCCCGTCGACCAGCCGGGTGTTCCAGCCGACATGGTCGGCATGGACATGGGTGATCAGGACGTGGTCGACATCCTCCGGCCGCACCCCGGCCGCTTCCAGGCGCTGCAGATAGGGCACATCGAGCCGGTGCATGATCGGCACCGCCGGCCGCTCCTTGCCGTTGCCGGTGGCGGTGTCGATCAGGATGGTGTGCCGCGGCGTGCGCACCAGCCAGCTGTGGATGCCGAGGCTGATCGCCCCGGTCTCCGGGTGCAGCGCCCCGGGCGGCAGCCGGCCGTGGTGCCGGTCGGTGGCCTCCGGATCGATCTCGGGGTAGAGCTCGGCCGGCGAGCCATGGGTCAGCGGGATCTCATCGATCCGCGTGATGGTGGCGTCGCCGATACGAAAGCTGGGGGGACCCATGGGCCATCTCCGCTGTGGGCGCGCCGCTTGACGGCGCCGGCCCCAGAGCTAATGTTCGCAGGGTCAGCAATCAAATCGATCCGCCTCATGGGCTCTATCGATCATTTCGATCTTCGCTCCTTCGACCTGAACCTGCTGGTCGCCTTCGACGCGCTGATGGAGGAGCGGACGGTCACCCGCGCTGCCACCCGGCTGAAGGTGCAGCAGCCGGCGATGAGCCACAGCCTGTCGACCCTGCGGGTGCTGCTGCAGGACGAGCTGTTCGTGCGGGTCGGCCAGGCGATGCAGCCGACCGCCAAGGCCCGCGCTTTGGCGCCGCGGATCCGCCAGGCCCTGCAGCAGATGCAGGAGGTGCTGCGGGCCGAAGACGATTTCGACCCCGAGACCCAGGACCGGATCTTCCGCCTGGGCTTCTCCAGCGAGCTGGAGCTGCTGCTGATGCCGGACCTGACGGCGGAGCTGCGCCGCTGCGCCCCCGGCATCCGGGTCATCGGCCGCCCGGTGTTCCGGGAGGAGGTGCACCGGCTGCTGGATGCGGGCGAGATCGACCTGGCGGTGGGCTGCTTCGACCACGGCGCCAGCCGCCATCGCGGCATCCAGCTGTACGACCAGGCGCTGGCCTGCTGCTTCAACAGCGAGCTGTTGCCGCTGGACCCGCCGGTCGACCTGGACACCTATCTGTCGACCGGCCACGCGCTGGTGACGCTGAACAACCTGCTGCAGGGCTGCCTGGACGAGGCGCTGGGGCGGGTCGGCGCCAGCCTGAACGTGGTGATGGCGTCGGCGGAGTTCATGACCGTGCTGGAAACCGCGGCCGAGGCGCCGGTGCTGGCCACCCTGCCGGCCCGCACGGCCCGGCGCTACGGCCCGCGCTTCGGGCTGACGCTGAGCCCCCTGCCCTTGCCGCTGGAGCTGCGGCTGCCGGCGGTGGCGATGGTGTGGTCGGCCCAGACCGACCGCGACCCCGGCGCCGCCTGGCTGCGCGACCGGGTGGCCCCGATCCTGCGCCGCCAGTCGAATTGAACCGCCGTCAGTTGACGCCCTGAACCGAACGCAGGGCGAAGTCGCCGCCGAAGTTCACGAGCATCACGCCGTTCCAGCCGTCGCGGAACCCGTTGTCGCTGGCCTCGATGATGGTCTTGCCGTCGAGCGCCACCACCATCCGGCCGGCGGCGTCGCGGGTCCAGGTCAGGCGGGTGCGGTCGCCGCGGCGCAGCGGCGCGGTGTTGGTGGTCTGCGCCACCTGGGTGATGCCCGAGCGGCCGGCACGGTACAGCGCGAAGACCGGGCTGTTGGCCGGCAGGTAGACCAGCCGGTAGCCGGAATCCTTCGACGCGCCCTGGAACACCCGGATCTCGAACTGGCCCTGGTTGGCGACGTCGGTCAGCTCGAATTCGAGCCCGAAATTGTTCTTCAGCGTCTGCTGCAGCGAGATCGCCGCGACCCCGCCCTGCTGCCCGTTGGCCGCCTTGGTGTCGCTGTGCAGGCCGCTCTTGTCGACGGTCCAGGTGCCCTGCAGCGAGGTCCAGGCCGGGTTGGCGGTGTAGTTGCCGTCGCTGAAATCGTCGCTGAACACGCGGGTGCCTGCCAGCGAGGCCGGCTGGGCCGGCGCGGGGGCCGGAACGGGCGCCGCGACCGGCGGCTGCGCCGGCGCTTCCGGTGGCTGGGCCGGGACCGGCGCGGTGGAGGCCGGGGGGGCGATGGTGGCCGAGTAGCGCTGCGCCAGCCCCTTCAGGTCGGCGATGAAGTCGGGGCTGGCCGCCTTGTCCCGTTCGGCCTGGTTGATCATCCGCGACAGGTCGTCGAGCAGCGCCTTGGTCTGGTCCTGCTGCGCCGGCTGCCAGGGGGCATAGCGCTGGGTGGTCTGGGCCAGCGCCGTGGTGGACAGCAGGGCGGCGGCGAGGATGGGCAGAAGGGCTCGGACGGGTTTCATCGACGGGGCTCCGCTTCCAGGTCGCGACGGCACATGCCGTTCTGACGCGCCGGACCGCCGGGCTCAAGCCCTTCCGGTCGGCGCCCCGGAAAAACCCCCGGGCGGCCTTGCGGTTCCGCTCCGGCGCAACCGTCGCAACATTCCGAACGCGGCGGCGGCCCGATGCGACGATTCGCGAAAGAACGGCCGTGACAAAGCCCGCATCCCAGCTTATATGCAGGATATGAACTCCGTCCGCGCAACCTATTTTTGGTACTTTAGCTTCCCGCTGCCAGCGGCGGAGCGAGGGTGCGCGTGATCTGAAGTTCGATCCACAGCCGACCCGAGAGCCGCCAGATCCCCTGGCGGCTTTTTTGTTGCCGCCGGCGGGGTGAACCCCAGGAGCCCCAAGCCGTGTTGAAGACCACCGACGACCTGCGCATCCGCGAGATCAAGGAGCTGAGCACACCCGCCGAGGTGATGCAGGAGTTCCCGCGCGACGCCGTGGCCACCCGCACCGTGACCGACGCCCGCCGCGCCCTCCACGGCATCCTGCACGGCACCGACGACCGCCTGGCGGTGGTGATCGGCCCGTGCTCGATCCACGACCCCGAGGCGGCGCTGGACTATGCCCGCCGGCTGCAGCCGCTGCGCCAGCGCCTGGGCGGCGAGCTCGAGATCATCATGCGGGTCTATTTCGAGAAGCCGCGCACCACGGTGGGCTGGAAGGGGCTGATCAACGACCCCGACCTGGACGGCAGCTTCCAGATCGACAAGGGGCTGCGGCGGGCGCGCAGCGTGCTGCTGGAGGTCAATCGGCTGGGCCTGCCGGCGGCCTGCGAGTTCCTGGACATGACCACGCCGCAGTATATCGCCGACCTGGTCGGCTGGGGCGCGATCGGCGCCCGCACCACCGAGAGCCAGATTCATCGCGAGATGGCGTCCGGCCTGTCCTGCCCGGTCGGCTTCAAGAACGGCACCGACGGCAATGTGAAGATCGCGGTCGACGCGGTCTCCTCCGCCTCGCAGCCGCATCATTTCATGGCGGTGACCAAGACCGGCCGGTCGGCCATCGCCTCGACCGCCGGCAATGACGACGCGCACATCATCCTGCGCGGCGGCAAGGCGCCGAACTACGACGCCACCAGCGTCGAGGCCGCCTGCGCCGAGCTGGCCCGCGCCGGGCTGCGGCCGGCGGTGATGATCGACGCCAGCCACGCCAACAGCAGCAAGAAGCCGGAGAACCAGCCGAAGGTGATCGACGACGTGGCGCGCCAGGTCGAGGCCGGCGACAGCCGCATCGTCGGCGTCATGGTCGAGAGCCACCTGGTCGCCGGGCGGCAGGAATTGATCCCGGGCCGGCCGCTGGTCTACGGCCAGAGCATCACCGACGGCTGCATCGGCTGGGACGATTCGGTCGCGGTGCTGGAGAGGCTGGCCGCTTCGGTCGCGGCGCGGCGGACTGTAACACCACGGACGTTGACGGCGACCGCCTGAGTCGGGATCATCTCTCCATGACCCGCCTCGCCCGAGCTACCACCGCCAGCAAACGACGTCGCCCTTCGGCGACCGCGGCGCTGCGCGCCGCTACCAGTAGACGAGGTCGCCCTTCGGCGACCGCGGCGCTGCGGTGCGCCGGGAGAGGCGGGGGAGCCGCCGGGACCTGTCCCGGCTGAACCCAACCGGATCCCGACCACCGCAACCCGCCGTCCCCGACCGGCGGGTTTTTTCTTGCCGGCCGCCCTGCACCCCGAAGGAACGCAGACCATGAGCCAGCCCGCCCTCGACCCGCAGGTTCACCAGCCGACGCCCGAGCCCCGGATCCGCCGGGCCAATGCCGGCGACGCCGACGCCGTCCGGGCGCTGACCCGCGCCGCCTATGCCAAATGGGTGCCGGTGATCGGCCGCGAGCCGAAGCCGATGACCGCCGATTACGACCAGGCCGTGCGCGAGCACCGGATCGACCTGCTGTTCGAGGGCGACGATCTGGTGGCGCTGATCGAGATCATCGACCGCGGCGACCACCTGCTGATCAAGAACCTGGCGGTGGCGCCCGACGCCCAGCGCCGCGGCCATGGCCGGCGCCTGCTGGCCCATGCCGAGGCGCTGGCGGCGGAGCTGGGGCGGCCGCTGCTGCGGCTGTACACCAATCCGAGCTTCGCCGGGAATGTCGACCTCTACGCCCGCGCCGGCTTCGCCGTCGACCGGGAGGAGCCGTTCCTGGAAGGCACCACCGTCTATATGAGCAAGCCGGTGCCGTTGGACCGGCCCGGCTTGTCCGGTTGAGAGACCGTCCCGAAACTCTACTGCGACGGCCATCTGACGCGATTTTCTCCGCTTCCGGTGCTCACGGACTCAAACGTCCGCTGCGCGCCGGTTCTCGAAAACCACGCCAGCTGTCGCAGCGAGTTTCAGAACAGTCTCCGGGCGACCGGAAACAGCCCCAGCCTGGTCCCCGATGAAAAATACGGAGGACGATGAAATGCCTGTCATGGAACCAGACTGGGACTTAAATCTTAGAATCGATTACCTGCAGGCGCAAGGCGAAAGCTTTTGTCCTACTTAACCGTGCAACTAAAGAGCACATAAAATACCGAAAATCCAATGGATCGAACGGCCGGTCGCCGCCCGGAGAACGAGCCCCGGGCGGTGCGCCGCGGTCAATCCGGCCGCGCCATATAGGCGGCAAATTCTTCCTTGTGGTCGTGATGCCAGCGCGACAGCGCCGGACGGTTGCGGATGATGTCCTCCGCCGCCCAGCGGATGCGCTTCTCGTCCGTCGCCCGGGTCACGTCGTTGTCGGGGCAGAGGATGTAGAAGTCGCCGCGGCCGAGGCTGTCGAGCATGAACTCGACCACCTGCTCCGCGGTCCAGGCCGCCGCCGGCTTCTCGGTGGCGCCGCGGGCGGTGATGCCGGTGAAGGTGTAGCCCGGGATCAGCAGATGCGCGGTGATGCGGCAGCCCTCGGACTCGCGCAGCGCATGCGCCAGCCCCTCGGTCAGCGCCTTCACCCCGGCCTTCGAGACGTTGTAGGCGGTGTCGCCCGGCGGGGTGGTGATGCCCTGCTTCGAGCCGGTGTTGACGATCAGCCCGTCGCCGCCCTGGCCGATCATCGCCGGGGCGAAGATCTGCACGCCATGGATCACGCCGTAGAGGTTGACGTCGAGCACCCGGCGCCAGCGGTCGTAATTCTCCCACGGGCCGCCGCCATTGCCGATGCCGGCATTGTTCATCAGCACCGCGACCTCGCCGAAGCGGCCATAGGCCTCGTCGCGCAGCCGCTCGACCTCCTCCGGCTGGGACACGTCGGTCGGCACGGCGTGGATGTCCGGGGCGCCGCCGGCGGCGAGCTCCGTCACCTCGCGGAAGGCGCGGTCCAGCGCCTCGCCAGGCAGGTCGGCAAGCACGACCTTGAGGCCGATCGAGGCGAAGCGCCTGGCGGCGGCGAGGCCGATGCCGCCGGCGGCGCCGGTGACGACAGCGACGCGGCCGGCCCGGATCGCAGGATGGGTGGACATGACGAGCTCCTCGGAGATAACCGGGGCCGGATGGGCGGCCTCTCGTGTGATCTGGGTCGGCGCGCCTGGCCGGCAAGCCTACTCCCGGGCGCCGTCGCGGATCGCCTCGTGATGGTGGATCACCTCGGCGACGATGAAGGCCAGGAACTTCTCGGCGAAGTCCGGGTCGAGATGCGACTCCTCGGCCAGCCGGCGCAGCCGCGCGATCTGCGTCGCCTCGCGGCCCGGATCAGCCGGCGGCAGGCCGGCCGTCGCCTTCAGCCGCCCGACCTTCTGGGTGCATTTGAAGCGCTCGGCCAGCAGATGCACGAGGGCGGCGTCGATGTTGTCGATGCTGCTGCGCAGCTCCGCCAGCTCGGGCGGAATGGGCTTCGGGGCTTGCTGGTCCATCGGGTCACCTGGCTCGGAAAGGCCCGACCATAGAGCAGCCATCCGGCTCCCGCCAAGCCGGCAGGCTGCGGCAAAGCGGCGGATTCCGCTTGCGCGAGGCGTCGCGGTCGCGGAGAGAGGCCGGATGCCCGCCTTGCCCGCCCCCGTGCCGCTGGACCGCACCGCCTTCGCCGCGAATGTGGTGGCGGTCGCCCGCGCCCTGATCGGCACGACCCTGCTGGTCGACGGCGTCGGCGGCGTGGTGGTCGAGACCGAGGCCTATGATCGCAACGACCCGGCGTCGCACGCCTTCGCCGGCCCGACCCCACGCAACGCCCCGATGTTCGGGCCGGTCGGCCACGCCTATGTCTACCGCTCCTACGGTCTGCACTGGTGCCTGAACCTGGTGTGCGACGCCACCCAGCCGGGCAGCGCCGTGCTGATCCGGGCGATCGCGCCGACCGAGGGGATCGAGACCATGCGGGCGCGACGCGGGCTGGAGCCGCTGCGGCTGCTGTGCGCCGGCCCCGGCCGGCTGGCCCAGGCGCTGGCCGTCACCGGGGCGATGACCGGGCTGCCGCTGGACGAGCCGCCCTTCCGGCTGCTGCCGCGGACCGAGGCGGAGCCGGCGATCGTGGTCGGGCCGCGCATCGGCCTGACCCGCGGCGTCGACACGCTTTGGCGCTTCGGCCTGGCCGGATCGCCCTTCCTGAGCCGCCCGTTCCGCTGAAGCCTGAGACGCCGGGACAGGGCCTCTGCCCCGGCCTGGCGGCTCAGAAGTTGAAGTCGAGATGGCCGAACAGGCCGCCGAGCACGCTGCCCAGCGCATCGCCGACGCCGTCACCGATGTGGCCGACCGCGTCGCCGACGCCCGCGACGACGTCGCCGACCGCCGCGTGCGTGCCGTCGAGCACCGAGCCGACGGCCGAGGTGGCGCCGCCGACCACGTCGCCCAGCGCATCGCCGACGACCGCGCCGACATTGCCCACCACGCCGCCGACGATCTCGCCGGTCTCGCCCACCGCCGTGCCGACCGTGCTGCCGACGCCGGCGACCGCGCCGCCCACCACGTCGCCCGCGTCGTGCAACAGACCGCCGAGAAGGCCGGTCAGATCAAGAATGCCGCTCATGAACGTCTCCTGTGTGAAGGAAAGGATTTCTGACTGCCGCCGCCGAAGCCCGGGCTTTGCAAAACCAACCGGAACCGGGAGAGATTCTTTTTCGATGGCAGAAAGAATCCACCGAACGAAATCCCGTCCTCCCCCGACGGCCGACCGGCTGATTGCAGAAATCAGCCGATAGAAATCATTCCTATCACTCAGATTCTGCAAGTGTACCTGCTATGTTATGCAGATTGACTGCAGATTTTGATGGACGAATCGGCACGCCCCGGCGGCAGGACGCGGTTTCGTGCTGCGGCGGGACGGCGGCAGCCGATCGCAATCCCCGCGACGGCTTGACGCAGGCCGGCGCCGGTCCATACCGCCTTATGCGAATCTTCTTTGCGATATCAGGCGAATAGAAATACCATGGTCGAAATCGCCATGACTTAACGTGGCCCAGCAAAATCCAATAATAATGAATAAAATTTCAGGGAAAGGGGATCCCAGTAAAAACTACGATGCGGACGAGGGGCAAATGGATCAAATTTTCCAGAACTTCATCTCACATCTCCCGACCAGCGGCCGGAAGGCAATCGGAGAGCTGTTGGAACAGGCGATCCGGGGATATGGGCTGAAACACTTTGCCTATGTCAGCTTCCCGTCGGGGGAAGACGACATGCCGCTGATGCTGACGACCTACCCCGAGGATTGGGTCGAGCGCTACGGTGAGAATCGCTACGACCGGATCGACCCGGTGATCGCGCGCGCGGTCGGCACCATGTTGCCTTTCAGCTGGACGATCGAGGCGCTGAAAGCGCCGCCGCAGCCGATCACGCGGCGGCTGAGATGCTTTCTGGACGAGGCGGCGGAAGCCGGTATCCGCCGCGGCGTGACCATCCCGATCCACGACCGGCAGGGCCGCGCGTCCAGCCTGACCCTGGCGGAGTTCGGCGTGGAGCCCGACTTCCAGCGCTGCATCGACCAGAATCAGCACGCGCTGCATCTGGTCGCGCTGCATCTGCATGCCCGGCTGCGCCAGGACGAGCGGCCCGAGCCCGAGACGCGGCCGGCGCTGACGCCGCGCGAGATCGACTGCCTGCAATGGGCGGCCAAGGGCAAGAGTGCGTCGGACATCGCCGAGATCATGCGTATCAGCCGCCGCACGGTGGTGTTCCACACTGAGAATGCCAAGCAGAAATTCGGTGTCGCAACACTGTCACAAGCGATCGCCAGAGGGATGATGCATGACATCATCATCTGCGCCTGAACGAAACCTGTAAACCTATACAGCTCCCGATAGCTTTCGATTCACACCAAGCTGCGCGCGTTAGAACTCATTGAGCTGCGGCACCGGTCCCGATGCATATCCTTCATGCTTTGGACTAGCCCGGCGGAGCGAGGCGGCGTGGGGATCGCGATCATTACCGAAGGCACTGGCCGCGATATTGCCGCCGGACCTCGAATGATTTCGTCTCGAGTCCTTGCGCCATTCTGCGCCAGCCGCGCCGCCGCGCCTGGGCATCGGGGAGCCGGGATATGACCAGCGTTTTCGACAATCCGGAAGGCCGCTTCCACGTCCTGGTCAACGACGAGGGGCAGCATTCGCTGTGGCCGGCCTTCATCCCGGTCCCGGCCGGCTGGACCGCGGTGCTGCGCGACGCCGCCCGCCCGTCCTGCCAGGACCACATCGACAGCCATTGGACCGATCTGCGGCCGGCATCGCTGGCCGGTCGGTGACCACCGCCTGCGGACGGCCTCCTTTTATTCTGCGAGCGAGTTGAGCCATGGACAGCATCGAATTCGGCAACGCTTCACTGCCCCTGACGACCGCCCAGACCGGCATGTGGCTGGCGCAGAAGTTCATGCCCGAGATCGAGTTCAACCTCGCCGAGGCGATCGAGATCCACGGCCCGCTCGATCCCGGCCTGATGCAGGCGGCGCTGCGGCAGCTGACGCGGGAGGCCGAGGCGCTGCGCATCCGCTTCATCGAGGAGGATGAGGGCCCGCGGCAGGTGGTCCGGCACGACTATGAAGGCGACATCCCCTTCGTCGATTTCAGCGCCGAGCCGGACCCGCGGGACGCCGCCGGCCGCTGGATGCACGCGGACTACGCCCGGCCGCTCGACCCGCTGACCGACGAGCTGTGGTTCTCCGCGGTGCTGAAGATCGCGGACGATTCCTTCATCTGGTACCACCGCGTCCATCACCTGCTGATGGACGGCCTGTCGGGCGGGCTGTGCACCCGCCGCGTCGCGGAGCTGTACACCGCAATGGTCGAGGGCCGCGCGCCGAGCGACGCCACCGCGTTCGGCAGCCTGGCGGAGATCCTGGACGAAGAGGCCAGCTATCGCGCCTCCGGCCGGTTCCTCCGTGACCGTGATTACTGGATGGAGCGCTTCGCCGATACGCCGTCGCCGATCACGCTGTCGCATCGCAAGCTCGCGACCGGCGAGCTGCTGCGCGACCGGTCCTTCATGGAGCCGGGCCTGGTGGCGTCGCTGCGCGCCCTGGCGCAGTCCACCGGCGCCAGCCTGCCACAGATCCTGATCGCCCTGACCAACACCTATCTCTACCGCATGACCGGGGCCGAGGACCTGATCGTCGGCCTCACCGTCACCGCGCGCGCCAATGCCCGGATGCGGCGCACCCCGGCGATGCTGGCCAACGCCGTGCCGCTGCGGCTGCGGATGGACCCGGCGCTGACCATGCAGGACGTGATCCGCCAGGTCGGCACCGAGGTCCGCCAGTGCCTGCGGCACCAGCAGTACCGCTACGAGGACATGCGGCGCGACCTGAACCTGCTGCCCAACAACCAGCAGCTGTTCACCATGCTGGTCAACATCGAGCCCTTCGACTACGACCTGCGCTTCGGCGGCCTGCCGATGACGCCGCAGAACCTGTCGAACGGGTCGACCAACAATCTCGGCGTGTTCATCTACGACCGCGGCGACGACAAGGGCCTGTGCATCGACCTGGACGCCAATTCGGCGCTGTACACGGCCGAGGAGCTGGCCGGCCATCGCGAGCGGCTGCTGCGCCTGGTCCGTGCGGTCGTCGCGGATCCCGGCCAGCCGATCGGCGGGATCGACATCCTCGACCCGGAGGAGCGGCGCGAGATCCTGGTGGACTGGAACCGGACCGATCGGGCCGTGGCGCCGGACACGCTGAGCGCGCTGCTCGACGCCCGGGCCCGCACCTCGCCGGACGCGACCGCCCTCGTCTTCGAACAGGACGAGCTGAGCTATGCCGAGCTCGACGCCCGCGCCAACCGGCTGGCCCGGCTGCTGGCCGCGCGCGGCGCCGGGCCGGAGCGGATCGTCGCCGTGGCGCTGCCGCGGTCGGTCGAGCTGGTCGTCAGCCTGCTCGCGATCCTCAAGACCGGCGCCGCCTATCTGCCGATCGACCCCGACTATCCGCTGGACCGGATCGCCTACATGCTCGGCGACGCCCGGCCGGTCACGGTGGTGACCAACCGGGACGTCGCCTGGGTGGTGCCGGACGATGCCGGCCGCCTGGCTCTCGACACGTCGGAGGTGGCCGCCGAGCTGGCCGCGGCCGACCCGTCGGGCTTCGAGAGCGACGCGTTGCTGCCGCTGCACCCTGCCTATGTGATCTACACCTCCGGATCGACCGGCCGGCCGAAGGGCGTGGCCGTGTCGCACGGCGCCATCGTCAACCGGCTGCGCTGGATGCAGGCGGAATACGGCCTGACGGCCGATGATCGGGTGCTGCAGAAGACGCCGTCCAGCTTCGACGTCTCGGTGTGGGAGTTCTTCTGGCCGCTGATCCAGGGCGCCACCCTGGTGGTGGCCCGGCCCGGCGGGCACCGCGACCCGGCCTATCTGGCCCGGCTGATCCGCGACGAGCGGATCACCACCCTGCATTTCGTCCCCTCGATGCTGCGCGCGTTCCTGCAGGAGCCGGAGGCGGCCGGCTGCACCGGGCTGCGGCGCGTCTTCTGCAGCGGCGAGGCGCTGCCCGAGGACCTGCAGACCCAGTTCCACGCGACGCTGGCCGCGCCGCTGCACAACCTGTACGGGCCGACGGAAGCGGCGGTCGACGTGACCTATTGGGAGTGCCGCCGGGACGCCGAGCCCGGGCCGGTGCCGCTGGGCCGGCCGATCTGGAACACCCAGCTCTACGTGCTCGACCCCGGGCTGCAGCCGGTACCCGCCGGCGTCAACGGCGAGCTGTACCTGGCCGGGGCCAACCTGGCCCGCGGCTACATCAACCGGTCGATGCTGACCGCCGAGCGCTTCGTCGCCAACCCCTATGGCCCACCCGGCAGCCGGATGTACCGCACCGGCGACCTGGCGCGCTGGCGGCCGGACGGCACCCTCGACTTCCTCGGGCGCATCGACCATCAGGTCAAGCTGCGCGGCTTCCGCATCGAGCTGGGCGAGATCGAGGCGGCGCTGGTCCACAGCGATGCCGTGGCCCAGGCGGCGGTGGTCGCCCGCGAGGACCGGCCGGGCGACCCGTATCTGGCGGCCTATGTGGTGCTGGAGCCCGGCGCGGCGCTGGAGCCGGCGGCGCTGCGGCACGATCTGGCGCTGCGGCTGCCCGACTACATGGTGCCGACCACCTTCACCGCGCTGGACGCCCTGCCGCTGACCCCCAGCGGCAAGCTGGACCGCAAGGCGCTGCCGGCGCCGGAGCGGCAATCCGCCGCCGGCTATGTCGCGCCGCGGACGCCGACCGAGGCGACCCTGGCGGCGATCTGGGCCGAGACCTTCGGGCTGGAGCGGGTCGGCGTCGAGGATAATTTCTTCGAGCTCGGCGGCCATTCCATGCTGGTGGCGCAGCTGATCGGCCGGGTGAAGGCCGTCTTCGCCGTCGACCTGCCGCTGGCGATGGTGTTCGAGGTCTCGACCATCGCCGGCCTGGCCGATAAGGTCGACCAGGCCCTCGGCGACGGCCTCGCCGCCGCCTCGCTCGACCTCGCCGCCGACGCCCGCCTCGACGACGGCATCCAGCCGCAGGCGGTGCTGCCGCCGGTCGAGTTCGAACAGGCATTCCTGACCGGCGCCACCGGCTTCGTCGGCAGCCAGATCCTGGCCACGCTGCTGCGCGACACCGATGCCCGCATCGTCTGCCTGGTGCGGGCGATGAGCCGGGGCGCGGCCCGAACCCGGCTGCGCCGGACCCTGGCGGAGCGCGGCCTGTCCGAGCTGTGGGACGACCGCCGCATCGAGATCCTGATGGGCGACATGGGCGAGCCGGATCTCGGCCTCGAGGAGCACGCCGTCGCCGTCATCCGCGACGAGTGCGACGCCATCTTCCATTGCGGCGCGATGATCGACTTCCTGCAAGGCTATGCCGCCCTCAAGGGGCCCAATGTCGACGCGGTGCGGACGCTGATCGGCTGGACCGCGACCGGCCGGCCGAAGGCCCTGCACTACGTCTCGACCCAGTCGGTGATCGACCCGGCCAGCGGCCCGGTGGTGATCACCGAGGCGTCGGGACTGGAGAGCTGGCGCGGGCTGGTCGGCGGCTACAGCCAGAGCAAATGGGTCGGCGACACGCTGGTGCGGCAGGCCCAGGCGCGCGGCCTGCCGGTGGCGGTGTACCGCCTCGGCACCGTTACCGGCGACCGCCGCTCCGGGCTGTGCAACGACCGCGACATGATCTGGCGGGTGGTGCGGGCCTCGGCCGGCCTCGGCACCGTCCCCGACATCCACCTGCCGATGACCCCGGCCGATGACATCGCCGACGCGATGCTGCGGCTGGCGCGCAGCGACAAGCCCTGGGGCGGCGTCTACCACCTGGTCAGCCAGGGCACCGTCCATCTGCGCGACATGGTGCCGATCCTCCAGCGGCTGGGGCTGCAGGTCGAGCTGCTGCCGCTGGCACCCTGGCTGGAGCAGGCGCAGCTGAACCGGCTCGACAGCCGCGACCACGACCTGGCCACCGTGCTGTCGATCTTCGGCGAATACGACACGTCGCTGGCCCTGCCGAGCCTGTCCTTCGACGCCACCCATGCCCGGCTGGCGGAGGTCGGCGGCACCATCCCGCCGGTCGGGCTGGAGCTGATCGAGCGCTACCTGCGCAGCCTGAAGATCGTGGACGCGGTCGAGACGGCCGAAGCCTGGGCGCCGGAGCCGACCCCCGTCGCCGCCGAGTGACCTGCAGCAAGGCCGGGCGGCACCAGCGCCGCCCGGCGTAAGGATCGATCCGATATGGCCCGCTTCATTGTCGCCGCCACCGCCCTGCCAGGCCACGTCTCGCCGCTTCTCGGGATCGCGCATCATCTGGTCGGCCTCGGCCACGAAGTCGTCGTGCACACCGCCAGCCCGTTCCGGGAGAAGGCGGAGGCGACCGGGGCGCGCTTCGTCCCGTTCCGCAGCGAGATCGATCTCGATTACCGCCGGGTGGACGAGCATTTCCCGGACTATCGAGAGGCGAAGCCGGGCCCGGAGAAGATGATGGTCGGGCTGAAGCACTTCGTCTGCGACGCCATGCTGGGCCAGAAGGCCGGGCTGGACGAGATCCTGGGCGGCTTCCCGGCCGACGCCATCCTGGGCGACACGGTCTTCGCCGGCGCCGTGCCGATGCTGCTGGGTCCGCGCGAGGCCAGGCCGGCGGTGGTCACGCTGGGCATCACCGCGCTGGCCGCCACCAGCGTCGACACCGCCTTCTTCGGCTCGGGGCTGCCGCCCTCCTCGACCCCGGAGGGCCGGGCGCGCAACATCGCCATGCACCGGACCATGCAGTCCCTGTGCGCGGGCATGCAGCAGGGGTTCGACGACACGCTGGCATCGATCGGCTGCCCGCCGCTGCCGGAGTTCATCTTCGACAGCTTCATCACTCTGCCCGACCACTATCTGCAGCTGACCGGCGAATCCTTCGAATACCCGCGCAGCGACCTGCCGGAGACGGTGCGCTTCGTCGGCCCCCTGCTCTCGCCGCCGACCAAGGCCTTCCAGGCGCCCGGCTGGTGGGGCGAGCTGGACGGCGGCCGGCCAGTGGTGCTGGCCACCCAGGGCACGCTGGCGAACGAGGATTTCGGCCAGCTGATCGGCCCGGCCCTGACCGGGCTTGCGGGCGAGGACGCGCTGGTCATCGCCACCACCGGCGGCCCGCCGGTCGAGGCGATTCCGGTGCCGATCCCGGCGAATGCCCGCGCCGAGCGCTTCGTGCCCTATGATCGGCTGTTGCCCAAGGTCGATGTGCTGGTCACCAATGGCGGTTATGGCTCGGTCAACTATGCCCTCAGCCTCGGCGTCCCGATCGTGGTGGCGGGGGACACCGAGGAGAAGCCCGAGATCGCGGCCCGGGTCGCCTGGACCGGGGCCGGGATCAATCTCGGCACCGGCCAGCCGCGGCCGGAGCAGATCCGCGACGCGGTGCGCACCGTGCTGTCCGACCCGCGCTACCGCCGCCGGGCCCAGGCGCTGCAGGCCGATTTCGCGCGCCACGACGCCCGCCGGGAAATCGCCGCAATCCTGGAGGATCTGGTCCCCCGTCAAGAGCGCCGCAAATCGGCCTGAGCGGGAGATCCGGTGATGACTATTCTTCGCTCCCGCCGCCTCGGCCTCCTGGCTCTGGCGGTCATCGGCCTTTCGGTGGTGGCCGGCGGCTGGCGCATCCTGGCCTCCGACCGCGCCGGACAGCCGGGCGATCCCGCCGCCCCGGTGACCACCATCGCCCGGGCGGAGCTGCACGAGGTGGTCGACACCCTGGCCGTGACCGGCACGCTGGTGGCGCGCGAGGAGGTGCTGGTCGGGGCCGAGGTCGACGGGCTGCGCATCGTCACGATCGAAGCCGATGTCGGCGACCGGGTCGGCGCCGGCCAGGTGCTGGCTCGGCTGGACCACGCCCAGCTCGACACCCAGCTCGCCCAGAGCGACGCCAACATCGCCAAGGCCGAAGCCGCGTTCCAGCAGGCCCAGGCCTCGATCGCCGAAGCCCAGGCCTCGGCCCTGCAGTCGCAAGCGTCGCTGGAGCGGACCCAGACGCTGCGCGGCAACGGCAACGCCTCGGCCGAGCAGCTGCTGGCGCGGCAGACCGAGGTCAAGGTCGCCGAGGCCCGCATCGCCTCGGCCCAGGAGACGGCGCACTCCGCCGTGGCCGACAAGGCGCTGGCCCAGGCGCAGCGCGACGACATCGCGCTGCGCATCGCCCGGGCCGAGATCAAGGCCCCGGTGGCGGGCGTGGTGTCGGAACGGCAGGCCCGGATCGGCGCCGTGGTCGGGATGTCGAGCCAGCCGCTGTTCCGGCTGATCCGAGACGGTGAGGTCGAGTTCCGGGCCGAGGTGACCGAGACCGGCATGCCGCGCGTCGCCATCGGCCAGTCGGTCGAGCTGCAGCTGACCGGCTTCGACCGGCCGGTGCGCGGCACGGTGCGGCTGGTCGACCCGACGGTCGACGCCACCAGCCGGCTCGGCCGGGTCGCGGTCACCCTGCCGGCCCAGGCCGGGCTGCGGCCCGGCGTCTTCGCCCAAGGGTCGATCGAGACCGGCCGCCGGCCCGCCCTGACCGTGCCGCTGTCGGCGGTGTTCTTCAGCGCCGAGGGCGCCTATGTCCAGGCCGTCCGCGACGGCAACGTGGTCGACCGCCGGCCGGTCGAGACCGGCTTCGTCGGCGACGGCCGGGTCGAGATCCGCCGCGGGCTGGCCGAGGGCGAGGCGGTGGTGCTGCGCGCCGGCAGCTTCCTGCGCTCCGGCGACCGCATCGCCCCGGTGTCGCCGCCGGTCGCCGCCGCCGACCGGGCAGCCTGATGGAAATGGTTGCCCAGCCTCTCGCTCGAAACCGTCGTCGCCACGATTTCGGCTTTCAGCCCAACCGCATGCACACATCTCCGGGTGTCGTTCGCGTTGCCTCTCCCGCTTGCGGGAGAGGTCGGGCTCGCGCAGCGAGACCGGGTGAGGGCGGCTCGGCCGCGACACCTGGGTCAGCGTTTCAGGACCGGGCGGATCATGCGCTCGCTCGTGGCAAAGCGGTGCTTTCGGCGAGACCGCTATCCCCTCACCCGGACATCCTTCGGATGTCCGACCTCTCCCGCAAGCGGGAGAGGCAATCTGTTCGTATGCCCACCGTCGGTGTCGCCGATCGCTGTGTGAATGCCGTAACCCGCAAGCGAGAGAGGCAATACGCTCCTGCCCCCGTGAGCGCTCGCCATGACGGTTCAACCATTTCCACCGTGGGTGTGACATGGCGCTGAACATCTCGGCCTGGTCGATCCGCAAGCCGATCCCGCCGCTGGTGCTGTTCGCGGTGCTGATCGTGATCGGGCTGGTCAGCTTCCGGTCGCTGCCGGTCACCCAGATGCCGAACATCGACGTGCCGGTGGTGACCGTCACCATCGCCCAGGCCGGCGCGGCGCCGAGCGAGCTGGAGACCCAGGTGGCCCGGCCGATCGAGGACGCCATCGCCGGACTGACCGGGGTCAAGCACGTCACCTCCGCTTTGTCCGATGGCGTCGCCGTCGCCATGGTCGAGTTCGTGCTGGAGACGCCGACCGACCGGGCGGTGAACGACGTGCGCGACGCCGTGGCCAAGATCCGCTCCACCCTGCCGCAGAGCATCGAGGAGCCGGTGATCCAGCGCATCGACGTCGCCGGGCTGCCGATCCTGACCTATGCCGCCTCGATCCCGGGCATGAGCGTCGACCAGCTGTCCTGGTTCGTCGACGACACGGTGGTGCGGGCGCTGCAGAGCGTGCCCGGCATCGCCCAGGTCAAGCGCATCGGCGGCGTCGATCGCGAGATCCGGGTCGACCTGCGGCCGGACCGGCTGGCGGCGCTGGGCATCACCGCATCCGAGGTCAACGACCAGCTGCGCACCAGCAACATCGACCTGGCCGGCGGCCGCGGCACGGTGGGCGTGCAGGAGCAGTCGATCCGCACCCTGGCCGGGGCGGCGACGGTGGAGGATCTGGCGCAGCGCCGCATCGCCCTGCCCGGCGGGCGCCAGGCGCTGCTGCAGGACCTGGCCACCGTGACCGATGGCGGGGCCGAGCCGCGCAGCTTCGCCCGGGTCGACGGCAAGCCGGTCGTCGCCTTCAGCCTGTACCGGTCCAAGGGCTTCTCCGACGTCGTCGTCGGCGACGCCGCGGCGGCGCGGCTGCAGCAGCTGACGGTGGAGCACCCGGAGCTGTCGATCAGCGAGATCGACAACCTGGTGCGCTACACCCGTGCCGATTACGAGATGACCATGGAGACGCTGATCGAAGGCGCCATCCTGGCGGTCATCGTCGTCTTCCTGTTCCTGCGCGACATCCGGGCGACGATCATCTCCGCCCTCGCCATCCCGCTGTCGGTGCTGCCGACCTTCGCGGTGATGGAGGCGCTGGGCTTCTCGCTGAACTCGATCAGCCTGCTGGCGATCACGCTGGCGACCGGCATCCTGGTCGACGACGCCATCGTCGAGATCGAGAACATCGTCCGTCACATGCGCATGGGCAAGTCGGCCTACCGCGCCGCGATCCAGGCGGCGGACGAGATCGGCCTGGCCGTGGTCGCCACCACCATGACCATCGTCGCGGTGTTCCTGCCGGTCAGCTTCATGGGCGGCATCGCCGGCCAGTACTTCAAGCAGTTCGGCATCACCGTCGCCGTCGCCGTCACCTTCTCGCTCCTGGTGGCGCGGCTGGTGACGCCGCTGATGGCGGCCTATCTGATGCGCGACAAGGGCCATGAGGAGGAGCGCGACGGCCGGGTGATGCGCGCCTATCTGCGGCTGCTGGACTGGTCGATCCGGCACCGCGGGCGGACCATCGCCGCCGGCCTCGGCATCTTCGTCGCCTCCGCCGCCCTGGCCAGCCTGTTCCCCACCGGCCTGCTGCCGAACAACGACATCTCCCGCTCCTCGCTCTCGATCGAGCTGCCGCCCGGATCGACCTTGGAGGACACCCAGGCCGCGGCCGACCGCCTGGCCACCCTGTTCCGGGCCCAGCCGGAGGTGAAGAGCGTCTATGCCGTGGTCGGCGGCGACGGCGCGAACCCGCTCGACGTCGCCGGCGGCGAGGTGCGCAAGGCGACCATCGTCGCGACCCTGGTGCCGCGGGCCGGGCGCAGCCTGGACCAGAAGGCGTGGGAGAGCGCGATGCGGCCGAAGGTCGCCGCCGAGCCCGACCTGCGCTTCAGCTTCAGCGCCGGCGGGGCGCGGGAATATACGCTCCTGCTCTCCGGCAATGAGTCCGAGACGCTGGTGCAGGCGTCGCTCGACATCGAGCGCGAGATCCGCGAGCAGGTGCCGGTGCTGGCCAATGTCGTCTCCACCGCCGCGATCGACCGGCCCGAGATCCGCATCGTGCCGCGCCTGGCCGAAGCCGCCGCGCTGGGCGTCTCGGTGGCGCAGATCGCGGAAACCGTGCGGATCGCGACGTTGGGCGACATCTCGGCCAACCTTGCCAAGTTCTCCTCCGGCGACCGGCAGGTGCCGATCCGGGTGCAGATCGCCGAGATCGCCCGCGGCAAGCTGGCGACCTTCGAGACGCTGCGGGTGCCGACCGCGACCGGCGGCAAGGTGCCGCTGACCTCGGTCGCCCATATCGGCTTCGGCGAGGGCGCCACCACCATCGACCGCTACGACCGCCAGCGCCGCGTCTCGATCGAGGGCGACCTGGTGGGCAAGACGCCGCTGGGCGAGGCGATGACCGCGGTGCTGGCCCTGCCCTCGGTCCGCAACCTGCCGCCCGGCGTCAGCATCCGGCCCTTCGGCGACGCCGAGATCATGCAGGAGGTGTTCTCCGGCTTCACCCTGGCGATGGGTGCCGGCGTGCTGCTGGTGCTGGCCGTGCTGGTGCTGCTGTTCGCCGACATCGCCCAGCCGGTCACCATCCTGGTGTCGCTGCCGCTGTCGATCGGCGGCGCCTTCCTGGCGCTGCTGGTGACCGGCTATCCGATCAGCCTGCCGGTGGTGATCGGCATCCTGATGCTGCTGGGCATCGTCACCAAGAACGCGATCCTGCTGGTCGATTTCGCGATCGAGGCGATCGCCGCCGGCGCCGGCCGCACCGAGGCGCTGATCGAGGCCGGCCGCAAGCGCGCCCGGCCGGTGGTGATGACCACCCTGGCGATGATCGCCGGCATGGTGCCCTCGGCCATCGGCTGGGGCGAGGGCGGCGCCTTCCGCTCGCCGATGGCCTCGGTGGTGATCGGCGGGCTGATCACCTCGACGGTGCTGAGCCTGGTGTTCGTGCCGGCGGTGTTCACCGTGCTGGACGACCTGAACCGGCTGTCCGGCCGCGTCTTCGGCCGCTTCGTCGGCGCCCGCGACGAGCCGGAACCGGCCGCGCCGCCGGCGGAATAGGTGAACCGGATGACGACGCTCGGCGCAGTGGTCGTGCTATTCCACCCGACGGCGGAACAGGTCGCGCGGGTTGTCGAGTTGCGCGGACGCTGCGACGACCTCGTCGTCGTGGACAATACGCCACAACCGGACGATCGACTGGCGATATTGCTCGCAGACCAGGGCATCACCTTGATCAATGAGGGCAATCGAAACGGCATCGCCGGAGCCCACAACCGTGGATTGGCGACTCTGTTCGAGCGGGGCGTGGACGCAGTGGCCCTGATCGATCAGGACTCGGTGATGCCGGAGGACTACTTCCCGGTGATGCGTGAGATCTGCACGACGCTGGCTTCACAGCCCTTCCTGGTGGGGCCCCGAATTTTCGAGGAAGCCCTTCAAGACTACGTCCCCGTGCTGGAAACCAACGGCATCACCGTACGACAGCTCGACATGCGCGAAGATGCCGGCATGCAGCGTTGCGCAACCCTGATCTCTTCCGGCTGCGTGATCTCACGCGCGGCCTTTGCGAAGATCGGCTCGTTCGACGAGAAGCTCTTCATTGACTGCGTCGACACTGAATATTGTTTCAGGGCACGGGACCGCGGCGTGCCGGTGTACGTCACCCCGGCGCTGACGCTGTCTCATCGGATCGGGGCCCTGCGTCGCCACAGGCTGGGGCCTTACAAGACGATAACGCTGAATCACCCCTGGTACCGGCGCTACTACAACGCCCGCAATAGCGTTCAGCTTCTATTGCGGCACGGAAGGCGATATCCGGTCATATTCCTGCTGAATTTGTTCACCGTGAGAGAGATCTTTTACATTGCGTTGCTCGAGGACGCCAAGCTCGCCAAGCTCGCCGGCATCGTGCTGGGCGTCGTGGACGGGCTGTCCGGCCGCCTTGGGCCGATCGAGCACACACGTCCGCGATTGGTCGCGCGCTTCGCGCATGGGGCCGGTCGACGACGGCTCGAGCCGAGACTGGATCAAGGAAGGCGTGGTTAGATGCAGATGACCAGCCCGCCCCTGCGCCGGCCGGGCCGCGCCGCGGTCGCCTTCGTGTTCGTCACCATCCTGCTCGACACCCTCGCGCTCGGCGTGATGGTGCCGGTCCTGCCCAAGCTGATCGTCGAGTTCGAGGGCGGCGACATGGCGCGGGCGGCGTCGATCACCGGGCTGTTCGGCCTGGCTTGGGCGGCGATGCAGTTTCTGGCCTCACCGGTGCTGGGCGCGCTGTCCGACCGGTTCGGGCGGCGGCCGGTGATCCTTCTGTCCAATCTCGGCCTCGGCCTCGACTACGTGCTGATGGCGCTGGCACCGAACCTGACCTGGCTGCTGATCGGGCGGCTGATCTCCGGCATCACCTCCGCCAGCGCCTCGACCGTCGCCGCCTATGTCGCCGACGTGACGCCGCCGGAGCAGCGCGCCGCCAAGTTCGGGCTGCTCGGCGCCGCCTTCGGCTTCGGTTTCATCGCCGGGCCGGCGCTGGGCGGGCTCCTGGCCGGCATCGATCCCAGGCTGCCGTTCTGGGCTGCGGCGGCGCTCAGCCTCGCCAACGCCGCCTACGGCCTGGTGGTCCTGCCGGAATCGCTGCCGCCGGAGCGGCGCGCCCGCTTCTCCTGGACCGGTGCCAGCCCCCTCGGCGCCATGGCGCTGCTGCGCTCATCCCCGGCGCTGCTCGGCCTGGCCGGCGCCGCCGTCCTGATGATTCTGGCACAAGAATCCATACCCAGCATCTACGTGCTCTACACCTTCCATCGCTTCGGCTGGAGCGATGCGGCGGTCGGGCTGTCGCTGGCGGCGGCCGGCGCCGGGGCGATCGTGGTGTCGATCGCCCTGACCGGCCCGGCCGTGGCCCGGCTGGGCGAGCGCCGGGCGATGGCCGTGGGGCTGGTCTTCGGTGTTGCCGGCTTCGCCCTGTTCGCCCTGGCCCCGACCGGCTGGCTGTTCCTGGCGGCAATCCCGCTGCTTTCGCTATGGGCCCTGACCGGGCCGGCGCTGCAGGCGCTGATGTCGCGCCAGGTCGGGGCCGAGGAGCAGGGCCGGTTGCAGGGAGCGCTGGCGGGACTGCGCGGCATCACCGGCATGATCGGCCCGGTGCTGTTCACCCAGAGCTTCGCGCTCGGCATCGCACCGGAAGCAGGCCTCGATTCGCCCGGCCTGCCCTATGGGCTGGCGGCGACGCTTCTGGCGGCATCGCTGGTGCTGGCATGGCGGATCACCCGGGTGGAAAGTGTCCGGTCGGACGCGGAGCCGGCCCTGCCGCCGGCGGAATAGCGACCCAACCTGCGCTTCACATCCACAGGATCAGGTCGCGCGGATGCGGCACCGGGCGATCCGGCTGCAGCCCGACATCGCGGCGCTCATGGTCGGTCAGCCGCTCGATCGACAGAGCCCGGCTCCGGCGGCGGCGCAGCGTCTCGACCAGGAGGACGAGGCGCAGTCCCAGGCCGAGGCGGACCGGACGCAGCGGCGTCTCGATCTCGACCGATGGCACCAGCCGGAGATACGGCACCCTGCCGGAAGCGGGCGGGTTCATGACCCAGATCCTTTCGTGAGCGTTGGGGAGGCAACAAAAAACCCGCCGGGGAGATCCGCGGCGGGCTGGTGAACGCGAGGGGGTGTCCGGTAGATGCGGGGCCTAGGCCCTCGGAGACACCCTGTCCTCAACGCGCAACACGCCCACCACCGGCCATGGCCGGCGTCGCATGTGCAGCGAGCTGTTGAGGACTGCGTTCATGCCCGCAGGATCGGGGAGTGCGGCGGCGCCGTCAATGGCCTGATACCGACAACGACGATCGACATCCGCAGAAAGAACGCGAAGCCCCCGAATTGTCATGCCCGGGCTTTGAGGATAAACCGCAACTAACGCGTGTTTATCTTGGGGTCGAATTCTAATTTACTGTCATCCTCGGGCTTGACCCGAGGATCCAGGGGCTTTCAAGAGCCGCTCTCGGTGGCCCCTGGATTGCCGGGTCAAGCCCGGCAATGACAATAAAAGTTTAGTTCAGCGCCTAGATCTGCAACCCGAAAAGCTTAACCGGACACCAGCGGGCTTGACCCGGGCATCCAGAAGATCTCGACATTCTCTGGATTGCCGGGTCGAGCCCGGCAATGACAGTGGAGGGAGAGCAAAAAATTACCTCCGCTCCTGCCTCTGTGACGATGCAACCAGAATGCCGGCATGACCGTCTACTTCACCAGCGACACCCATTTCGGCGATCCGCGCGTGCTGCGGATCGACCGGCGGCCCTTCCCGAGCGTCGCCGAGCATGACGAGGCGCTGGTCGCGCTATGGAACCAGACCGTGGGGCCGGAGGACGAGGTTTGGCATCTGGGCGATTTTGCGCTGGGCCCGCCGCCGGAGACGGTGGCGGCGCTGCTGAGCCGGCTGAACGGCCGCAAGCACCTGATCAGCGGCAACAATGACGGGCCGGGCACGCTGGCGGCGCCGGGCTGGGAGTCGGTGCAGGCCTATGCCGAGCTGAAGATCGACGGGCAGCATCTGATCCTGTGCCACTACGCGTTCCGCACCTGGAACCAGATCGGCCGCGGGTCGGTGAACCTGCACGGCCATTCGCATGGCCGGCTGACGCCGGCGACGCGGCAATACGATGTCGGAGTCGATGTGCAGGAGCTGAGGCCGGCGACGCTGGACCAGATCATCGCCCGGAAGCGCGTGCGGAAACCGTTCGCGGATAGGAACGAATCGGGAGGGGTGTGATCAGACCTCGGGGTCGGGCAACGGCCGTCGGCAGCGATGCGGCGCGCGATTCGCCTTGCGCAGCGCGGCATGAAGCTCGCGCTCATGCCCGTCGTCGTCGCCCATGGCGGCCGCTAGCAGTCGCACCCAGTTCCAGACCTGTCGCATCGGCTGGCTCCCCTTCCAAGGAGGTCTCAGGCCATGTGACCCGGTTCCGGGAATTATGTCAAATACAAGCCGGCGACACTTTTGTTACGGAGCGTTGCCGGCGCCGGCCCGGCGCAGCGCCTCGGCGGTGGCGGCGTCGGCCGGGAAGAAGGATTCCACCGCCAGCTCGGACAGGGTGACGTCGACCGGCGTGCCGAACACGGTGGTGGTCGACAGGAAAGAGAGAATCCCGGATCCGGTCGCGAGGCGGAACGGCACGACGACGTCGGGATGACCCTCCTCGGCGGGGGCCAGCACCGCGACCGTGGCCGGCGGGGCCGGATAGGCCCGCAGCTCCGCCAGCAGCTCGACCAGCACCGGATCGCCGGCCGAGTCGACCTGGCGCTGCAGCCGCTCCACCAGATGGCCGCGCCACTCGGCGTAGTTGACGATCCGCGGCGCCAGACCGTCCGGATGCAGGCCGAGCCGCAGCACATTGACCGGCGGCTGCAGCAGCGCCGGCGACACCCCGTCCAGCAGCAGCGGCACCGCGGCGTTGGCGGCGACCAGCTGCCAATGCCGGTCGACCGCCAGCGCCGGGTTCGGCGCATGCGCCTCGATCACCCGCTCCACCGCCCGCCGGGCCAAGGCCAGGGCCGGGTCGTCCAGCGGCCGCACCGGATAGGCCGGGGCGAAGCCGGCCGCCACCAGCAGGGTGTTGCGCTCGCGCAGCGGCACCTCCAGCCGTTCGGCCAAATGCAGCACCATGTCCCGGCTCGGCCGCGAACGGCCGGTCTCGATGAAGGAGAGGTGGCGGGTGGAGATGTCGGCCTCGCAGGCGAGGTCGAGCTGGCTGAGGCGGCGGCGCCGGCGCCAGTCGCGCAGGTGGTCGCCGAAGCTGGGGGCGGTGTGGGCCATGTCCCGACGATAGCCGGCCGGCGGCGGCGCATCCATGACCTGGCAGGTAATCGCTTTCGTCCCCGGCGCCGGACAGGATCAGGCCATCGCAACCCGAGGAGACCTCAGATGAGCAACGCCACCGAGCTGGTCGACCGCTACATCGCGATCTGGAACGAGACCGATGCCGGCCGCCGGCGCGCCTTGATCGACACGACCTGGACCGAGGACGCCGCCTATCTCGACCCGATGATGCGGGGCGACGGCCGGGCCGGGATCGACGCCATGATCGCCGCGGTGCAGGAGCGCTTCCCCGGCCACCGCTTCCGCCGCATGGGTCCGGTCGACGAGCACAATGGGCGGGTGCGCTTCCGCTGGGAGCTGGGGCCGGAGGGCGAGCCGCCGCTGGTCGCCGGCACTGATTTCGGCGAGATCGCCGGCGGCCTGCTGGCCGGCATCACCGGCTTCATCGACCAGGCGCCGGCGATGGCGGCGTGAGGAGACGGGGCGGACCGCAAGGCCCGCCCCTTTCCCTTCATTCGACCGGCAGGCGCAGCGCCAGGCCGGTCACGACCAGCGCCGCCAGGGCGCAGAACCCGGCCAGCGCCAGGCCGGCCGGCAGCACCAGCACCGCCAGCGTGCCGACGGCGCCGACRATCAGCCCCTCCAGGCAGGCATAGAGCGCGGTCGCGGTGCCGGCGACATGGCCGAAGCCCTGCAGCGCCCCGTTGGCAGTGACGGCGCAGGTGACCGAAATCCCGGCCGAGATCACCCAGACCGGCCCCAGGAAGGCCCAGAGCGACGGGCCGGGCACGAGTTGCCCCAGCGCCAGCAGCCCGGCCCCGGCCAGCAGCAGCGCCATGCCGCGGAGCAGGCAGCCGCGCCGGCCCCAGCGGGCGGTGAAGCGGCCGGCGAAGCGGGCGGTCGCGATCATCACCAGCGCGGCGGTGCCGAAGGCCAGGCTGAAGCCGATCGGGGTCAAGCCGAGTCCGCCGATCAGCACCGCGGGCGCGGTCGAGAAATAGACGAAGAACGCGCCCATCGCTGCGCTGAAGCCGAGGGTGTAGGTCCAGAACGGCCCGCTGCCGAGGATCGCGCCGACATGGCGCAGCCGCACCCCGTCGCCGCCCTCGGGCCGCGTCTCCGGCCAGCGCCACAGCGCCTGCAGCCCGGCCAGGGCGCCGAGCCCGGCCAGCAGCCAGAAGATGCCGCGCCAGCCGAAGCCGTGGTCGACCCCGGCGCCGAGCAGCGGCCCGAAGGCCGGCACGAAGGCCAGCATCGAACCGAGCAGGCTGTAGATCACCGCGCCCTCGCGCCGCGCGGCGTAGACGTCGCGCACCGTGGCGAAGGTGGCGACCAGCATGGCCGCGGCGCCGGCCGCCTGCGCCAAACGCAGCGCCAGGAACAGGCCGGCCGAGGCGGTCAGCGCCAGCCCGGCCGAGGCCAGGGTGAACAGCAGCATGCCGCCGAGCAGCACCGGCCGCCGGCCGATGCGGTCGGAGAGCGGCCCGAACAGCAGCTGGCCGCAGCCGAGCAGCAGCAGATAGAGGCTGAGGGTCAGCTGGACCAGCGCCGGCGTCGCCGCCAGCGCCGCCGGCATCAGCGGTACCACCGGCAGGTAGACATCCATGCCGAGCGAGGCGATCAGGTCGAACGGGGACAGCAGCAGCAGGGTCGCTGCCAGTGAATAAGGCCATGGCCTGGGTGCAGGCATGGGAAGACCTCCGCGAAAAGGGGATTTCGGCGGCGGTCCGCATCAGGCTTGGTAGAGAAGGGCCGTGATCGGGAACGCCGCAACAACCGGACAGGCTGCTGCGGCTCAGCGGGTTGCGGTGGAGTCGGTCCTCATCGCGGGTCTCCGGCTACGGCAGGACGGCTGTAGCGGCTGGGCAGTGGGTTCGTCAATCGAATGGCACGCCCCATCCGTCATTGCGAGGAGGCCGGGGTCGCAATGACGGTGTGGGGTTTTGACGAGCACGCGATCCGGGCTAGGCTGTGGCTTCCCTTTCCTGAGCTGCAGGCGGCACGATGGTCTCCTTCCTCAAATCCCTGTTCGGCGGCGGCAAGCGCGAGGAGGCCTCGTCCGGCGAGGCCCCGGCCGGGCCGGCGGTCGAGTACAAGGGCTACCGCATCCGCCCTGCCCCGTTCCAGGCCGGCGGCCAATACCAGACCTCGGGCATCATCGAGAAGGACTTCCCGGAGGGCACCAAGACCCACCGCTTCATCCGCGCCGACAAGCACGGCAGCAAGGACGACGCCACCGCCTTCTCGGTGACCAAGGCGCAGCAGATCATCGACGAGCAGGGCGACCGGGTGTTCGCGGACTGAGGCTCAGCGGGCCTGGCGGCGGTATTCGCCGGGCGACAGGCCGGTGCGGCGGGCGAACAGGCGGCTGAACGACGCCGCATCCTGGTAGCCGACCCGCCAGCAGATCTCGGCGACGCCGAGATCGCCGCGCTCGAGCAGGTCGCGCGCGGCGTCCAGCCGCCGGTCCTGGATCCAGCGGCCCGGTGTGGTCTGCAACTCCTCGGTGAAGCGCCGGGCCAGGGTGCGGGGCGACAGGCCGAGCGTCCCCGCCAGGCTCTCGGGGCTGAGCGCCGGGAGATCGGCCCGCGCCACTTCCAGCAGGCGGTCGCGGAWCGGCTGGGGCGCCACCTCGTCGAGCGGGAACTCGTAGGGCGTCTGCGACCGGCGCGCCGGCGGCAGCACCAGCAGCTTGCGCACGATCCGCTCCTCCTTGGCGAAGCCGAGGTCGCGCAGCAGGGCCGTCGCCAGCTCCAGCCCGGAGAAGCCACCGCCGCAGCTGTAGATCCGGTCCTGGCGCAGCAGCAGCCGCGACGGGTCCCAGCGCACCTTCGGGAAGCGCCGCAGCGCATCCTCCTTCAGCCACCAGGAGATGGTGGCGCGGCGGCCGTCGAGCAGCCCGGCATCGGCCAGGAAATAGGCGGCGCCGCAATGGGCGGCGATGATCGCGCCCTGCTGCCGCGCCTGCTCGATCAGCGGCCGGGCGTGGCCGCTTTCCTCCGCCAGCGCCCGCAGCATCTCCGGTACGTTCAGCCCCGGCATCGCCAGCAGCACCAGCACGTCGACCGGCGCCGTCGGCTGCGGCGTGACGGGAAAGGCGATGCCGGAGGTGGCGGCGGCAACCGGCGCCCGGGCCACGAATTCGAAGGTGAAGGCCGGCTCGCGCCGCAGCGCGTTCACCAGCTCCAGCATCTCGACCAGCGTCGCCGCCACCGCCGAGTAGAAGCGGGCGGGCAGCCAGATCGCGACATGGATCGGTTTGATGGTCATCCGGCAGTTTTAGCATAGAGATTGTCAATCCTGCCAATTCAGTCGCCAACGGCGCATCACTAAGGTCTCGGCATGCGGCCCCGCCGCCCTGTTCCGAGGCTTCCATGACCAGACTTCCACATGTCCTGCTGGCTGCAGCCGCGCTGGCCACGTCGGCGCCGGCCGCCGCCGAGCCGCCCGGCCTGCCGGCGGGCTTCCAGAGCCGGACCATCGCCGTGCCCGGCGCCGAGATCTTCGTGCAGGTCGGCGGCGCCGGCGACCCGGTCGTGCTGCTGCACGGCCATCCCGAGAGCGGCGACATGTGGGGGCCGCTGGCGGCGGCGCTGGTGCCGCGGCACACCGTGATCGTGCCGGACCTGCGCGGCCTCGGCCGGTCGTCCCGCCCCGCCGGCGGCTACGACCAGGCGACCCAGGCCGCCGACATCCGCGCCGTGGTCGAATCGCTGGGCTTCGACGTCGTCGCGCTGGTCGGGCACGACCTCGGCGGCATCGTCGCCTATGCCTATGCCGCGCGCTATCCCGGCAAGGTCACCCGCCTGGCCTTCCTGGAGGCGCCGATCCCCGGCATCGGCCCGTGGGAGGAGGTCAAGGCGATCCCGGCGCTGTGGCACTGGAACTTCGGCGGGCCGGACGCCGAGCGGCTGGTCGCCGGCCGCGAGCGCATCTATTTCGACCATTTCTGGAACGCCTTCGCCGCCGACCCGGCGATGATCGGCGACGAGGTCCGCGACCACTACGCCGCGCAATACGCCGCCCCGGGCGGCATGCGCGCCGCCTTCGCCCAGTTCGCCGCCTTCGCCGAGGACGCGCGGCAGAATGCCGGGGCGGAGGACCGCAAGCTGACCATCCCGGTGCTGGCGGTCGGCGCCGAACGCGCCTTTGGCCCCTACCCCGCCATGT
Source organism: Inquilinus sp. YAF38 (assembly GCF_052113205.1). Lineage (NCBI taxonomy): Bacteria > Pseudomonadati > Pseudomonadota > Alphaproteobacteria > Rhodospirillales > Rhodospirillaceae > Inquilinus > Inquilinus sp. YAF38. The sequence continues at coordinate 92,069 of NZ_JBFRCU010000016.1, forward strand.
TCATGCGCGGCGTCGCCACCGATGTGCGCGCCGTCGTCATCCCCGGCACCGGCCATTGGCTGATGGAGGAAGCGCCGGACGCGACCGTGGCGCTGCTGCGCGACTTCATCGACGGCGAATGACGGAGGATCGGATGAAAGCGGTGGTGTTCGACCGGATCGGCCTGCCGGCCGAGGTGCTGTATGTGGCCGATGTGCCGGTGCCGGAGATCGGGCCGGGCGAGGCGCTGGTGCGGATGGTGGCGGCCTCGATCAACCCGGGCGACTTCCTGTTCGTCCAGAACCTGTATCCCGAGCCGAAGAAGCCGAAGTTCCCGCAGCAGATCGCCGGCAATCACGGTGCCGGGGTGATCGAACGGGCAGGGCCGGGCGTGGCGCTGCCGCCGGGCACGCTGGTGGCCTTCAGCCATGAGCGGACCTGGGCGGAATACGCCGCCGTGCCGGCCGAATACCTGATCCCGCTGCCGCCCGACATGCCGGCCGAGAAGGCCGGGCAGCTGATGAACCCGATCACCGCCTGGGACCTGGTGGCGGACTCGGGGGTCGCAGCCGGGCAGTGGCTGGCCGTGACGGCCGGGTATTCCACGATTTCGTCCCTGGTGCTGCAATTCGCCCGGCGGCGCGGCATCCGCACGGTCGCGATCGTCCGCCGCGCGCATCCGGAGCCCGACCTGCGCACGCTCGGCGCCGAAGCGGTGATCGACCTGTCCCGCCAGGACCTGCGGGCCGAGGTGGCGGCGGTCACCGGCGGGGCCGGGCTGCATGGCGTGGTCGACAATGTCGGCGGCCCGGCGACCGGGACGCTCATCCGCAGCCTGGCCTTCGGCGGCCGGGTGGTGATCAACGGCGGCATGAGCGAGGAGAGCTTCACGCTGCACAATTTCGACTTGCTGCTGAACGGCGTCACGATCCGGCCCAGCATCTACCGCTACTTCTTCGACCCGCCGGCGCCGGAGGATGCGGCGATGCTGGGCGAGATGATCGAGGTGTTCGCCCGGCCGGAGATAAGGGTGCCGCTCGGCGGCGTCCATCCGCTGGAAGACGCGGAACGGGCCATCGCCGAAAGCTGGGCCCGCCCGCGCGACGGCAAGCGAATCTTCCGGATGTGACGGTCGGCAACGCTTGATAACAACACGTCCGACTCAGCTTCATCGTCATCGCGAGGAGCGAAGCGACGTGGCGATCCAGCGGCACCGGTCCTGGATTGCTTCGTCGGCTTCGCCTCCTCGCAATGACGGTTCTTTAGGCCTTTGTTGCGAGAGAGGAAGCCGATCCATGACCTCCGAGGTTATCGACCGCAGGACGGCGGCGCCCGCATCCTGCCGGCCGCTGCCACAGGAGGCCCCGATGCTGCAGTCCACCACCGCCCGGCCCGGCGACACCACCGTCGCCTTCACCGTCACCCTACATGTCAAGCCGGGCCGCGAGGCCGAGTTCCTGGACCTGCTGACGCCGGTGCTGGACGCGATGCGGCGCGAGCCGAGCTTCATCAACGCAGTGCTGCACCGCTCGCCGGACGATCCGACGCTGTTCATGATCTACGAGACCTGGGCCGACCTGGAGGAACTGGTGCAGGTGCAGATCCCGCGCGGCTACCGCCAGGCCTATATCGCGGCGCTGCCGGACGTGCTGCGGCAGGAGCGCGGCGTCACCATCTGGCAGCCGATGCGCGGCGACTTCGCGACGGCCGCGGCGGCCGCGTGATCAGACAGCCTGTCCGGCGGACCAGCCGGAGGACCACGCCCATTGGAAATTGTAGCCGCCGAGCCAGCCGGTGACGTCCACCACCTCGCCGATGAAGTACAGGCCCGGCACCGCCTTGGCCTCCATGGTCCGCGAATCGAGGCCGGCGGTGTCGACGCCGCCCAGCGTCACCTCGGCGGTGCGGTAGCCCTCGGACCCGGCCGGGCGCACGCGCCAGCCATTCACCGCATCCGCCACCCGGCGCAACACCTTGTCGGAGAGGTCGGCGAGGTTGCCGGCCGCCCCCTCGGCCTCGGCGATGGTCTGCGCCAGCCGCTTCGGCAGCGCCTCGGCCAGCACGGTGTGCAGGGCCCGGCGGCCATTCGCGGCGCGGGCGCCGCGCAGCCAGTCGAACACATCGGTGCCGGGCAGCATCGACACCTCGATCTCCTGCCCCTCACGCCAGTAGGAGGAGATCTGCAGCACCGACGGGCCGCTGAGGCCGCGATGGGTGAACAGCATCGCCTCGCGGAACCGGGTGCGGCCGCAGCCGATCTCGGCGTCGACGGCGATGCCGGCCAGCGGCTTCAGCCGCTCCAGCAGCGCCGGCTCGAAGGTCAGCGGCACCAGGGCCGGCCGGGTCTCGGTGACGTTCAGGCCGAAGCGCGCGGCAAGGTCGTAGCCGAAGCCGGTGGCGCCCATCTTCGGGATCGACCGGCCGCCGGTGGCGACCACCAGGGACCGGCAGCGCAGCTGTTCGGACGCCAGGTCCAGGGCGAAGCCGTCGGGATCGCGCTCGACCGACTCGACCCTGCTCGACAGGCGCAGCGTGGCGCCGGCCCGGCCCATCTCGGCCAGCAGCAGGTCGATGATCTGGCGGGACGAGCCGTCGCAGAACAGCTGGCCCAGCGTCTTCTCGTGCCAAGCGATGCCGTGGCGCTCGACCAGGGCGATGAAGTCGCGCTGGGTATAGCGGCGCAGCGCCGAGATGCAGAAATGCGGGTTGCCGGAGATGAAGTTGGCCGGCGCCGCGTGCAGGTTGGTGAAGTTGCAGCGGCCGCCGCCGGAGATGCGGATCTTCTCGCCCGGCGCCGCGGCGTGGTCGAGCAGCAGCACCGACCGGCCGCGCCTCCCGGCCTCGGCCGCGCACATCATCCCGGCCGCCCCGGCGCCGATCACCACCACGTCGAAGGACTGCACCCCGTCTCCGTTCGGTCCGATCTAAGCGACCAGCGGCGCCACCTTGGCCTGCAGCGCCGCCTGCAGATCCTGCGGCTTGAGGCGGATCTGCAGCCCGCGCTGACCGCCATTGACGAAGATTTCGGCCTCGGCCATCGCCGATTCCTCGATCGCGGTCGGCACCGCCCGCTTCTGGCCCAGCGGGCTGATGCCGCCGACATGGTAGCCAGTGACACGCTCGGCATCGGCCGGGCGCATCATCTGCGCCGATTTCGCGCCGAAGGCCGCGGCCAGCTTCTTCATGCCGACCTCGCGGTCGGATGGCACGACGACGCAGACCGGCTTGCCGTCGGCCTCCGCCATCAGCGTCTTCAGCACGATGCGCGGCGGCACGCCCATGGCTTCGGCCGCCTGCAGACCGATTCGATCGGCGCCGGGGTCGTAGTCATAGGTCGCGACAGCGAAGCTCACGCCCGCCTGCTGCAGCACCTGGGTGGCGCGGGTGGTCTTCGACACGACGGCCCCGCGCCTCTCAGGTCAGCGCTTGGCGCGCGCCTTGCGGGCGGCGTAGCGGGCGTCGCGCTCGGCCTTCTGCTCGGCCAGCTGCGCCACCATCCGCTCCGCGTCCTCGCGCCGGGCGCGGGCCTCGGCCTCGGCGGCCTCGGCCTTCAGCCGGGCCTCCTCGATCGCGCGGGCCTCGGCCTCGGCCTTCAGCCGCGCCGCCTCGGCCTCCTTGGCCACCCGGCGCTCGGCCTCACGCTGCTC